>CAZFWW010000021.1:0-18857 GCA_964522645.1 uncultured Mycoplasmatales bacterium | reverse complement strand
TAGATCCACTTAATGTTCATTTATTTAAAAATGAAATTACAAAATTAAAAGAAGAGGGAAAAATCATTATTTTCTCATCACATCGTTTTGATCATATTGAAAATTTCTGTGAAGATATTATTTTCTTAATGCACGGAAAAGATGTAATCAATGGAAAAGTATCAGAATTGAAAAAACAAGCAAGTAAATTTGTTGTAACAATAAAAGCACAAGGACTTAATGTTAGTGACATTGAAGCGATTGAGGGAGTAAGTAAAGTTGAGGAACTAGTTGACCGCTTAAAAGTAGAAATTAATAACTATGATGTTAATGATAAATTATTTGAAATAGTTAAAAATAGTGAAAAACTAGAAGAGTATTCAATTGATTTACCATCATTAGAAGAATTAATTATCCAAAAAGTAGGTGAGAGCAATGGGAAGTAATTTTAAAACGGTATTTAAATTTAGTTTTATGAATAAAATTAACAAAAAATTTATTAAAGGATCTTTGATTTTCATGATAGTAATGACATCAATCATTCAGGGTGGTGTTTATGTATTAAAATCAATCGATGAAAATCAGGGTCCAGACATGTCAACTATTGAAATTTATACATCAAATGCAGAATTAAAATCACAATTAGAAGCTAACAATGATTTTCTTTTGAGTGATGAAGAAGTTGAGCTTAAGTATGTTGATGCAGCAAATGTTGATCTGTTAGAAGAAAATGAAATACTAATTGATTTAGATTCAAATATTGTATACCATGCCGAAGAGGATATTTGGTATTTGGAAAGTAGTATTAAAGAATTAATGTATAACATTCAATTTTTAAATGTTTCTGCAAAAAATAATTTATCAGCAGATGTAATTGCTGAAGTAATGCAAATTGGTCAGTACGAAACAAAGTATGCAGGTCCAGAATCAGAGGTTAATTCATCAGTTATATATGGAATCAGCTTTGTGCTAACGATTGTTTCTTATATGGTAATAATTTTTGGTTTACAGTATACAGGACAAGAAATTTTAGAAGAAAAATCATCACGTGCCATGGAAATTATCATGAGTAGTGTTAAACCAAAAAGTCACATGCTTGCTAAAATTTTGAGTAATGTTAGTTTTGTATTAACAATATTCTTAGTGTTTATTATGACTATTGTTATAAATGTTATCTTACTATTAATGATGTTTGGTGTTAATTTTAGTGATTTATTTGAAACATTTAAAATGGCTTTAGAAGCAATGAATTTATCATTAGCATTATCAGGACAAACAGTTATTTATCTGTTTGTAATAATCGGTTTATTTGTTATGACCTTATTAGGAATAACTTCAATTGGAGCAATACTTGTTTCACCAGCAACAGCAATGGAAGAATTAGCCAAAAAACAATCACTACTTACATTAATGATTCTTGTTCCATATATGATTAATATAATGGGATCAGGTAGTGAAATGGATATTGTGAAAAATATTCTTGTTTATATTCCACCATTTTCAGTATTTTTCTTACCGACAATTTTACTTAAAGGAACAATTTCATTACTAGGTGTAGGAATAATTGTTACAACTCATATTGTCTTATTATATGGAATTTTAAAATATGGTGTTTATTACTATCAAGTAGGAGTTTTAAACTATACAGAAATTAATTTCAAAGAATTTACACGACGTGCTCGTGAAACATATAAAGCAAGAAGAAAATAAGATTTTAAAGGCATGAAAATGCCTTTTTTTAATGAAGTAAATCTGTGCTTAAAATTGAATGAAATCAAGGAATAATTCAATAGTTTAGTGTTAGTTGTAAAATACAATATAGTCATGAATTATTGAAAATAATCGGTGTTCATGGTAAAATATTTTAGTTGAGGAGTGTGGATGGAATTATTATATAATCAAACAGGAAATCCAGTAATGGGAAAAGTAGGAGCAAAATATTATTATCTTAAAGAAGAAAAATTAAAAAGTTTAGAGGTCTATCAAAAATTAAGTGAATTAAAATGCATAAATTTAAAAGAAATTAATGTGTATGAAGTTGGTAATAATTCGTTTACGTATATGGAAGAACACTTAAATGGTCAAACCCTTAGTGATGTTCTAGTAGTCAATGATTATAGTAAAATTAAGTGGATTAAAATAATTAGAGATATTTTTAAGGCGGTAGGCACTTTACATGAAAATTCGATAATTCATCGTGATATTAAACCAGATAATATTATTGTCGGTCGAACAAACAGTTATTTGATTGATTATAATATTGCTCGAATCTATGATGGTGATAAAGACCGTGATACGACTTTATTTGGCACACGTGGCTATGCTCCGCCTGAACAATTTGGTTATATGCAAACAGATTTTAAGGCTGATTTATATTCATTAGGTAAGGTGTTAGAGCAAATCCAGACAGTTTCAGGAATTGATTTTAAGATGATAATTAAAAAGAGTACTGCTTTTGATCCGGGGCAACGTTATCAAAGTATTGAAGAAATGAAAAAAGAGTTTGAATTAATTGCTATTCAATACCAAGAAATTACAAAGCCAAAAGAATTAAATTTAAATGATCAGTTTGCTCAAGACTTAAAAAAAGGCCTGAGTGCAATTTATGATTTAATAAAGGTGAAGAAACTGTTCTTTATAATTGTTGTATATGCGATGCTGCAAGCCCAAATGGATGCATTAATTAAGGGAAACATTAACCTTTATTTCATAATATATTATTGTATAGTTATGGCAATTATCTATTTATATAAATTATATACAGTAAATTTAAATAGTTGGAAATCGTATTTACGTTTGCTCGCTTACTTATCAATCGTTTATATTGGAACATTTTTTATGTTGGAGGCGATTTTTCCAGGTCTTTAATTATGAACCGTAAAATTTAATAACGTAGTTGAAAAATCTAGTTTTAAAGATAGGACTATTATTTTCTGTCTAATTTGGACAAAAAATCGAATTAAACTTATTTTATTACTTAAAAGCAATGTGTGAGTATCTTTTTTAGAGACAAAAAAACTTTTATTATTTGATAAACTATTGTTATGTGTTTAAAGGAGAAATATGGTTAAAACAGAAGAGTTTATGAATAATATTGAAGAAAATGGATCAATTTCAAAATTAGAGGGTGAATTTATACCAAAAGACTTTGGATTTAAACTTTTAGAAGCAGAAATTATTAAAAGTGGAATTAAGCCTGGGGAAATAGCAAAAGTAATAACTCCTACAGATAAAAATGGATATAAATATTTAAACAACACACGTAAAATGCAAAGGAATATCCTAATTAAAATTTGTATTGTTTGTAATTTTAATTTGAAAACAACAAACTTATTATTAAAGTACTACCGCTTTCCGGAGTTATATCCGAAGATGAAACAAGATTACATTATAATCCAAGGAATTAAAAACAAATGGAGTTTAGAAGAAATAAATCGAATTTTATCAATTGAGGAAGAACCACAATTATAACAAACTTGAAATACTAGAGATAATCTAGTATTTTTTAATGGCTGAACGCTCTTTAAATATTTAGAAGAATAATATGTTAAAATAAATCAAGAAGGAGAGGTTAAAGATGAAACAAGAAGTTGTATTTTATAGTGCAGTATCAGTTGATGGGTATATTGCAACAGATAATCAAGAAGCGAGTGTTGCTTGGCTTGATGCGTTTAATCAAAATATTGTCGAACTTAGTCAAGGTGACAAGATTAGAAATAGTTATAGTAACTTTATTTCTGATGTGAAGACAATAATTTGTGGTTCAAAAACGTACCAAGATATTTTAGGATTTGGCGTTGATTGGCCATATGCTGGTTATGATACGTATATTGTTACTAATAAAGCACATAGTTATAAGGATGACAATATTAAAGCATTTATTGGGTATCAGGATATTTTACAAATTATTGAACAAAGTGAAGGTAAAGTATATATTTTAGGTGGAGGTAATTTAGCTGGACAATTAATTGATGATGAGGTAATTACAAAACTAATTTTAACTCAAATGCCAATTTTATTAGGAAAAGGTGTAAGGTATTTTCAAAATAATGACCAGAAAAATTTACAGTTAGTTCGGATTGATAGGTCACAAAGTTTTATTGAAATTGAATATAATATTATTAAAAATAAATAAATATAAGTAAAAGATAATAGTATAATTGTAATATCAAATGTTTAATTGGGAGTAAAATGAAATATTTATTTAATCAGAAATTAACAAATGTTGAAATGGAAATTGCTCAGTATTTCCATCATAATTATCAGGAACTAAAGGATAAAACGATTAGTGATGTCGCAAATGAATGTCATGTTTCGGCATCAAAAATAAGTAAGTATGCAAATAAAATTGGCTTTAGTGGTTATAAGGAATTAAAGTACCAATTACTTCAGGAGAATAATAAAGTCGTTCAAAATAAGTCGGTGGAGTTTCATAAAAAGCAAATAAACCAATTCTTTGAACTTTTTAACATTGAACAAGTAGAACAATTAGCAATGGAAATTAAAAATCACCAAAAAGTTATTCTGTGGGGTGATGGTCCTAGTCGGAAAGTGGCTGAATATTTTGAAAGTCGGATTCGAATTGCAAGTAACACTCAAGTAGTAACTTATAGTGACCGACAAACCTTTAATTTGGATTTGGCATCAAGTACAGAGACGCTAGTAATAATTCTTAGTGTCAGTGGAGAAAATGAAAAGATTAGGAAAATAATTACTTCAGCCAAACAAGCAAAGGCAAAGATTATTTTTATTAGTGAAGCAATTAATGGGAAGTATATTGGTGAGTGTCAAATGTACATCAATTTACTACCAATTGTTGATGATTATAAGTATGAGGTGATTAGAAGTCGAAGTTTATTTTTTATTTATTTAGAAATTTTGGTGCAACATTTACTTCAAGAAACAATTAAATAAGCTATGTAAAGAGTTGACTTCGATTTTAAATCGGAGTCAATTTTTTAATAAATAATATTGTCCTGGTAAAATTGATTTAATTATCTCCCAAAATGGAAAATATTTTCTTGTTTGTCAAACAAAAAAGATTATAAGCCGGATATACTATAGTTGAGGAGAAAAATGAAAAAATATGATTTTAATCAAGTTGTTAATCGAAAGGGAACTTATTGTACCCAGTGGGATTATACGGCTGATCGTTTTGGAACAGATGATATTATTCCCTTTTCGATTTCCGATATGGATATTGCCCTACCAGAAATAGCAATTAAATACCTGCAAGAACAATTGACTTCGGGAATTTTTGGTTATACTCGCTGGAATAATAAGGAGTTAATAATGGCAATTATAAATTGGTATCAAAATCACTTTGATTATCAGTGTAGTGCAAGTGAAATTGTGTATGCACCAAGCGTGATATATTCGATTTCAAAATTAATCTGTCTTCAAAGTAAGATAAATGATGGAGTATTAATTTTAACACCAGCTTATGATGCTTTTTTCAAATTAATTCCGGCAAATAATCGGCAATTGATTACAAGCCAGTTAGTTTTAGTTGATAATCAATACCAAATTAATTGGGAAGATTTTGAAGAAAAAATCAAACAAGTAACGATTTTTTTACATTGCTCTCCGCACAACCCAGTTGGAAAGGTATGGTCAGAATCCGAATTAAAAAAAATAATTATGATTTGTAAAAAACATAATGTCATTATAATTAGCGATGAAATTCATATGGATTTTGCTTATCAAAATAATCACATTCCAATTTTGAAAGTTGCAGCCCCAAATGACTACCTTGATAAAACTTCAATTGCAACAAGTGCAACGAAAAGTTTTAATTTTCCTGGTTTGCAGTTTTCATATGCACTAATTCCAAATCAAGAATTGCATCAACAGTTTTTAAAGCAATTAAAGTATGCAGATGGACTCTCTTCGTGTACAATCTTAGGAATGCATGCAACAATGTTTTGTTATAACAACCTTGAAGATTGGCTTGAACAACTGAAAGGTCATTTACAAGATAATCTTGCGTATATTCGTGATTATTTTCAAAAGCAAAATCTGAAATTAAAAATAGCAACAGTCGATGGCACGTATTTAATTTGGATTGATGCAACGTATTACCAAGAAAAATTTGAACAATTAAAAGCAATGATGTACAATGAAACGCGAGTTGGTATTATGGATGGAAGTAAGTATGGAATGGATTATCATTTACGAATTAATATTGGATGCCCAACTCAAAAACTTGTTGAAGGAATTAAACGACTACATCAGGCAGTAATTATGTTAGAAAAAATGGAGCAGTAAATTAAAATTATGGAGGATAAATGGAACTAATAACAAAAGATTTAATTAAACTAGATTTAAGTGGTACAACTAAAGTTGAGATTATAAACGAACTAGCAGATATTTTGGTAGCAACTAATCGTTTAAACAATCAAACAGAATTTTTAAATTCAGTATTTTCAAGAGAAAAAGAAATATCAACAGGAATTGGAAAGAAAATAGCAATTCCCCATGCTCGAACAAATGCCGTAAAAATACCAAGTTTAGTTTTTGCCCGTTCGGTAAATGAAGTTGATTATGATGCGATTGATAATCAGCCAACGGACTTATATTTCATGATTGCAGTTCCGGAAAGTGCCGGAGATGAACATTTGCAAATTTTACAAAAATTGTCACGTAAATTAATGGACGACGATTTTGTTAATGCCCTGCGAAAAAGTGAAGATGAAGCAGAAATACTAAAGTTAATTAATGGTTGTTTTACCGAAGAAATTAATGAGATTAAAGTTGATGAAGACCCTAAATTAAAGATTGTTGCAATTGCTAATTGTCCAGCGGGAATTGCCCATACGTATATGGTTGCTGAAAGTTTAGAGCAAAAAGGTACAGCTTTAGGGTATCAAATAAAAGTTGAAACCCAGGGAGCTAGTGGAGTTGAAAACAAATTAACTAAAAATGATATTGAAGCAGCTGACTATGTTATCTTAGCTTTAGGAAAAGGACTTGATGAAACAACAAAAAAGCGTTTTTCGGGAAAAAAGATTTACAATATTAAGATTTCAGAGGCATTAAAAAATGTTGATGACATCTTTTTGAAACTGCAAACTGAAAGTAAAGTTATGGGTGAAGTAGATTCAAATGATTATGAAGATGAATTAGAACTTAGTGGTATTTTCCAACATTTGATGAATGGTGTTTCATTTGTCATTCCATTTGTTGTAGCAGGAGGGCTGCTGTTATCACTTTCAACAATTTTATCTGCCTATATTCCAGTAGTTGATGGGTCAATTAGTTTAATGTTTGAAACCGTAGGGGTTTATGGACTTAAGTTTATGACACCAATTTTGGGTGGCTATATTGCATACTCAATTGCTGATAAGCCTGGTTTGGCTCCGGGATTTATTATCTCATATATGGCAAATGATACAAGTTTACTTGGTACAAAAGCAGGTTCTGGTTTTCTTGGTGCAATTATTATTGGACTTAGTGTCGGATACTTTGTCAAATGGATGAAGACAATTAAGTTAAATAAAACATTACAGCCACTAATGAGTTTTTTAATCATCCCATTTACGACGGTATTAATCTTTAGTATAATTACCTTTTATTTCTTAGGACCTATTCTAGGAGAGGTAATGCATCAGTTAAATGCGTTGTTAATTAGTTCATCAAGTAGTAGTGCAATTGTCACATCAATAATTGTGGGAATGATGATTTGTTTTGATGCGGGTGGTCCTGTTAATAAAACGGCATTCTTATTTGCTTTAGGTTTAGTTGATCAAGGAATTTATTCATATTATGGTGTAGTTGCAGTTGGGGTTATTGTTCCTTCAATGGCAGCCGGAATTGCCGCTCAAATTCGCCCAAGTTTGTTTTCAAAAAATGAAGTTGAAGCCGGAAAAGCATCAATTATTTCTGGAAGTTTTGGAATTGGCGAACCTTCAATCCCATTTATTGTTGCAGATCCAAAGCCACTGATTGCCGCAAACTTAATTACCGGTGCATATATCGGGATAGTAGCCTTTTTCTTGGGAATTGAACGAATTGCACCAGGTCCTGGTTTGATTGAACCGTTACTAGGAATAACTTCTCCGGCATTAGGATTTTATTTTGCAGTTATTAGCGGGATTATGCTTAATGCTCTTTTAATTGTAATCTTTAAAAAATCGTTTGGAAAGGGTAAGCAAAATGTATAATCAAAAACCAGTAATTACTATCAACAGTAATTTGGAAATTTTAAATAACTCGGAAATTAAAAAGCAAATTCAACATAAGTTAAAGACTGGAAATGTTATTTTAGAGTTATACCCTGGAGTTGATGAAGCGAAAATTATTAACGAACTAGAACTTAAGGAGTATGTTACAACGTCAAAAATCTTTTTAAGCAAAAATGAAATCATTAAAAAATTTCCAAAGATTTTTACAGATGACCGTGTTTTTGGTTACATGTATAAGTTGAAGTTAAGTGATATTATTTGTAATGATTATCAGAACATTAAAGCAGAAATTCCGTTATCTGGTCAAGTGATAATCGGAGTTGGTGCAAGTAAGCTTGCACGGGAAAAGGACTATCAGATTTATTTTGATATTAGTCGTTGGTCAATTCAGACAAGATGGCGTACTGATTTGGCGGAAAATTGGTTTGATTTAAATTTTCAAACGGATTTACTCCAGAAATTTAAAATTGGTTATTTCTTTGAGTGGCGAATTGGCGATGCTCATAAACAAGCGATTTTAAACGATTGTGATTTATACTGTGATACAAATCAAGGTTTAAAATTTATTAAGACAAAAAAAGTTGATGAATTATTAGAAATTGCTGTAAATCAGCCATTCCGAACGGTTCCTTATTTTGATCAAGGAGTTTGGGGTGGAAATTGGATGCAAGAAAAATTAAAACTTGATGCAAACAAACCAAATTTTGCTTGGGCATTTGATGGTGTACCAGAAGAAAATAGTATTGCTTTTAGTGATAATGAAAATCAGTTGGAAATGCCTGCAATGAATTTAACCTTATTTAAAGCAGAATCTTTATTATCGAAGCATATAACTGATAAGTATGGAGCTGAATTTCCAATTCGTTTTGATTATTTAGATACAATGAATGGACAAAATTTAAGTCTGCAAGTTCATCCATTAAAGCAATATATTAAAACTCAGTTTGGCATGAACTATACTCAAGATGAAAGTTATTATATTCTTGATGCAAAACCTGGAGCAAAAGTGTACTTGGGACTCAAAACGGGCTGTGACTTGGAAAAAATGTTTAGTGAAATGGAAAATCCAGTGGAATCTGAATTTAAGGCCGAGGAATACATTAATGTTTTTCCTGCTAAAAAACATGACCACTTTTTAATTCCGGCGGGAACAATTCATTGTTCAGGAGCGGATACAGTTGTTCTAGAAATTAGTGCAACACCTTATATATTTACATTCAAATTATGGGATTGGAACCGCTTAGGACTGGATGGAAAACCGCGACCAATTCACCTTAATCATGGTAAGGCTAATGTTCTTAAAAATCGTGATACTGATTGGGTTAAAGCAAATTTAATTAATAATTTTACTAAAATCAGTGAAACGGCAACCAAAACAGGATTGCATGAATTAGAACCAATAGAAACGATTGTTCATACGTTTAAAGGAGAATTACGTTTGAAACTGGGACTTGGTGTCAATATGTTAAATTTAGTTGAAGGTAAAAACATTGAAATTATAGCAATTGATAATAAGTTTAAACCCCAGTGTTATCATTATGGTGAAACATTTATAATTCCTGCAACAATTGAAGAGGTAATTGTTAAAAGTTTAGAAGAAGTAAAATTAATCCAAGCATTTTGCCGTTGATAAATTATGTCTTTAATTTACAAAAAGTAATTTAATTTTAAAAGCATATATCCGCAGAGAAATATGGAGAATATTTAAAAAATGTAAAAATGAAGTTTTAAACTTCATTTTTTCTTGAGAATTAAAATTATTAATTTATTGCTTTAGTTACAACTAATAGTGGTGAAGAACTAGGTGAACTTGCTAGGTTTAAATAAAAAAGAACCCAAATTAATGGGTTCAAGAAATAAAGATAAAAATTTATTTAATCTTACTATTTTTGCTATTAAATATTAAGTAAATAATTAATACAGCGAAAACATAAATTGATAAATCAATTAATATCTGTTCATTATTTGGCATTCCATTTGCTAAAATAATGATAGATTGAGCTATTAAAAAACCACTAATAAACATAAGAATGTTTGCAATTTCCGGATATTTCATTATTAACCTCCACATCATATCTTAAAACCGTATCTGTAAATTATTATAGCATATTTACAATAATTTAATAAAAAAGATCTTGGATGCGATGCTTAATATAATTGATTATTAGCTAATCTTTACTTAATAAAGTGGGTATGTTTTGTTTTCCAATCTTGGAGTTTAATTGTTACCCAAAAACTGTAAATTCCAAGGGTAATTATGATGAAGAAAAGCCATTTAATCCAAACTCCGAATAATTGTAACCCTGTTCCATCAAAGTAAAGTTGCTTTCCTTCAATAATAGTATTATCAATAATCCATTTTTGACGTAAAACGACAGCCCACGGTGTTGCGATACCGAACGTAAATGCAACTAGTAAAAATGATGCAATGCTTACTCCAATTAAACCTAAAATGCTTCCTGTAAATTTTGAATTTTCCATGAATGCTCCTTTTATTATATTTTAATTTATTTACATAACATCTCACATAAATATTATAACATAAATTTAGAGCCGAGAGTACACCTCAAATTTGCAGAGGAAATAAGATTAAAATTGCGGTTTTATATTTTAAAAATACATTTATACACATTTATGCATAATTAATCAAAATGTATGTTATAATTAATTTGAGGAGAAAAAATGAATATTAAAAAACTTTTAATAATAATTTTAAGTATTAGTGCTATCGCAAGTGGACTTTTCTTAGCAGGTAAGACAAATGATTCAGGGCCAAAGAAAGTTGAAGCCCAAACAATAATTCAAGATGAAGAATATATTAGAAATCCTGATTACCAGGATGAAACCTACCAATTAGTATTATCAAATGATCAAGAGAACTTCTTAATCAACGGTATGTTAGTACCAGAAGAAATTAGAGTTAAATCAGGAACAAATTTAAGTATTGAGGTATTGAATAATAGTGATTTTGAAACATCAATTCACTTTCATGGCATTAATGGTTTAAGTAAAATGGACGGAGTTGGAGGACTAACTCAAGAAAATATCAAACCAGAAGCATCATTTACGTATCAGTTTGTTGTTGATGAACCTGGAACATACATGTATCATTCACATGTAGATTCGCAAAATCAAGTTAATAATGAAAATTTATATGGTGGCGTTGTTATTGGAGAAAATGATTATTTAAATCAAGATATGTTAATCTATAATACAAATATTTTAGACCCATATCAACACCACAATGCAAACTTAACGTATGATGAGGTGTTAGTAAACGCTAAAAACACTGAAGAGTTTGTTGTTAATAATGATGAAAATATTTATCTGAATGTAGCAAATTTATCATCCGCTCCAATTAGTATTTATTTTGGTGATAATGTTAAATATCGAATTACTAGTATGGATGCAACAGAAACTACAAGTGAATGGAATGAAAATGTTTCTTTAATTGTTCCAACAGCCCAACGTTTTATTGTTGAGTTGGAAAATCCGAAAAAGAGTTTTCAGATTATGACGACAATTGAAAATGTTAATAATGCTAAATATAATGTTATATATAATGGTGAGAAAGATTTTGAAAATGATTATCAAATTACAAGTGGTAATTATTCTAATTCAATGATGGATAAAAAATCAATGATGGGAATGATGGGTAATCGCGAGTTTGATGATTTGGATAATAATTCTGTTCATATCTATGAGATAGTTGAATCAACTAGTAATTTAGGTATTGATGAGAAAAAGACGACTAAACAATTTGATATGAAACTAGGAATGAGTAGTGGAATGTGGGTAATTGATGATGAAGCCTTTCCTAATACTGACAGTTTAATGGTTCAAGAAGGAGATGTAGTTGAAATAACACTTAAAAATAATTCTCATATGTCAACAACCCATCCATTTCACTTACATGGTCATAAGTTTGAAGTAATTGAAATAAACGGGAAAAAAGTCGAAAAAAACTTAGTAATGGATACTGTTGATGTAATGCCGGGTACAACAATGAAAATTAGATTAGAGGCTAATAATCCAGGGATTTGGGCATTTCACTGCCATAATTTAAATCACGCTGCCTTAGGAATGATGACATTATTTTCATATGAAGGGTATGGAACAAATGTAACTAGTGGTGTAAGTGAATAATTATTAAGTTTATAAAATTTAGAATTAGAAATAAAGATGATGTTTCATTTAATGGAGCATCATTTTTTAGGTGCTTTTCTAAAAATTTAATAATAAGAATTTGATAATCGTATTGCGATAAAATAAAGTTATTTTTGACACACAAGCAAAATACGTAAAAATTATAATTAAATAACTTTGTGTTATAATAAAAGTGTGAGGTGAAATAAGAGAGGAATGGGAAAATGAAAAAATATTTTTTAAAACTAATACCAATATTATTGATAGTATTGCTACCACTAACAGCATTAGTGGCTAGTAATGCTGCAACAGATGATAATTTATTTATTACTGCTGAAAAAAACAAAAGTATAGCAGCTGGTGTAATATTAACAGATGAACAATTAATCCAACTGTTTAATGTTGATTCAAATTATTTAAATATGTATAATGGTAAGCTTGAGATAGAACACGATATTGATTATAATGTACCAGGAAAATATCAAGTTAAATTTATTGCAACTTACGATGAGGTTTTATGTTTTGATGATAAGAATGATGGCGGAAAAGGTACGGAAAAAGATAATAATGCAAATGGTAATAATAATTCTACAACTACCGATGGTGTTGAATGTCAAAATAATTCTAATGATAATCAAGAAGGCGATACTGATACGTACAAATATGTGACAAAGCAAAAGGTTGCAGTGTCGTTTTTAACAATAACAGAAGCTGAAGTTGATTATCAATTAACGAGTGATGAGTACCATAGTAATTATGAACATCAATTTTATACTGATGAAGAATTAATTGCACTTTATAATGTAACATTAAATGCAAGTAATGATTTGACAAATATCACTATTAATCATAATATTGATTTTGAAAAGCCTGGTACATATGAAATTACGTTTGCGCTAGAAATTGAAGGACAGTTAATAGAAACGACAGCAACATATGAAGTTTTAGATATACTACCAGTATTAAATAGTCTAGATCAAGCAACAATTAACTTAGGTGATGAGGTTGATTTTTATCAATTATATGAAATTATAGCAAGTGAATTTACAGAAAATGATTTAATTGATAATGTGGTAATTCATAGTGGGAATATCGATTTTGAAACCCCAGGAACATATCACTTTACAATTAGTGTAACTGATGAAGAGCAAAATTATATTATTAAAAATTTAACATTACACATTGTCGATAATCAAACAAAAGCATTAAATGCAAAAGAAAAAGTTGTTCGAGCAGAAGGACAAGAATATAATGAGCAAGAATTAATCGAACTATTTAATTTAACAGCAAATTATGAAATTGATTTAGCAAATATTAACGTTGAACACGATATTGACTTCTATTTAGCAGGTGATTATCAAATTAAATTTATTGATAGTGTAAATAATATTCAAATTGAATCGACTTACACTGTAACCGATATTCTGCCAACAATTGATACAATTGATTTTATTGAATCACCAATTGGTGTTGTATTATCTAAAGAAGATTATATTAATTTGTATTCAATCCAAGTAGCAGAAATAACAAGTAATGATATTATTGAGTCATTGGTAATTGATGATAGCAAAGTGAATTATAATCAAGTTGGAAATTATGAGGTATTTGCCAGTGCAGTTGATAATGAAGGAAACGAAATATCGAAATTAGTTATTATTTCAATTGTTGATGAAGATGAAACAGACAATAATAATAATAATAATAATAATAATAATAATAATAATAATAATAATGGAGTTAATCCAACAAAAGATAATATAAATCATAACCACAATCATGGTGGAAATAAAGATAATAAACCAGATAAAAAGGTAATCAAACCAGTAGGAACAAAAGTTACAAATAAGGATTTAATTAAGGAGTTTAATAAGGATAAAGATTGTCAGGTAATTACAAATATTAAGCCTGATCAAGTTGGTTCATATGAAGTGGCATTTATTTCGGATAAAGGTGTTGACATTGAACACTATCAAGTTGTTGAAAAACGTCATTTCTCATCAGTTAATGATGTTAAAAAATATATTGATGAGCATAATTTAATTGTGAAAAATCCAGAATCAATTGCTGAAGGAATATTTACAATTCAAGTTTATACAGAAGAAAATGAAAATCCAGAAACAGAGATAATTGAATATAAACTACAAAATACTGGTCAAAGAATGTGGGGATTATATTTAGTAGCATTAGTCCTATTATTTGGGATTATTGTGGGGATTAGATTACGAGTTAATAAACAGAAAAAATAAGAAAATATTTTAAGTAGATGATAGTTTTAATTAATAAATAATAAATTAAGGTGGTAAGTTCCGAATTGTCGGGACTTACCATTTTTTAGATATCAACATTAGGTGAAAATAGGTCGAGGATGTGCAGGATTTTAGCAAATTACTATTTAATTAATATACAAGGGGGAATGTAGTTGCTATAATAAAAGTGAGACAAATGGGGAGCTAAGGCTGAGAAGTTATTTAAGTTAACGACCCAACAAACTTGATCTAGGTAATGCTAGCGAAAAGGATTTGTAACCCAAATTTATTTGTCTCTAAGGAGAAAAATGTTATTTGAAAAATTAATTGATAACTCAAATGGTAGATGGCATGATTACATTAACCATCAATTGATTTTTACGGTTGTTACTGAGACAACAATCGAAGCAAAATTTAAAAATTATTTAGAACAAAACTATTATTATTTTTGTAAATATCTAAAGTGTTATGAACAAATGGATTTAGAAAATAGTTGTGTTTATAATCAGAATTCAAATGATTGTTTTACTTTTGATTTAGAACAATTAATGTATGAAAAATTTGAGTTAGATTTAAAAAATGTTCAACCAAGTATGATTACAAGTCAGTATTTAAATTATTTATATGAAATTATGGCAACAGGAAGTATGCTTGAGAAGAATATTGTTATTTGGACGCGTATAATTGGCATGGGGTTTACTGCTAATAATTTACTGAAAAAAGGTGAAGGAGAAAAAAGTTATTTAAAAGACTGGATTGATTTTTACCAAAGTGATGAAGTGAGTTGTAATGCGAAAATTGCTCTGAAAATAATGAATAGTTTAAATCCAAGTGATAAGGAGTATCAAAAAATACAGGAAATATTTAATAATATCTGCAAATTTGAAATTAAGATGTTAAATCAAGCATTATCACCAGTTAAACCCAATGTCTTAACAATTGCTGGTAGTGATTCATCAGGCGGAGCAGGGATTCAGGCTGATATTAAAACAATTAGTGCAAATGGCGGTTATGCTGCGAGTGTGATTACGGCACTAACTGCTCAAAATACACAGGGAGTAAGTGCTGTCTTTAATGTAGATCCGGATTTGGTTTTAAGTCAACTAAATGCGGTTCAAGATGACCTTGATATAGCAGCAATTAAAATTGGAATGTTATCACAACAAGAAATAATTAAAGTTGTTAGTGCGGGTTTAAATCCGAACATAAAAGTAGTACTTGATCCGGTAATGGTTGCAAAGGATAATACATTTTTAATTGATAAATCAGCGATAAATGATTTAGTTAAATATTTATTTCCCAAAGCATTTTTAATAACACCAAATATTGTTGAAGCTAGTCAGTTATTAGGAATAGAAATAACTAATGAAGATGAGATGAAAGTAGCTTGTGAAAAATTGAGTACCCTTGGTTGTCCAAATGTGTTACTAAAAGGTGGACATTTAAACGCAAATCAATTAGTTGATGTTTTATATACAAATAATCAATTTTATTTTTATAAAAAAGAGCGAATTTTTACAAAGGATACTCACGGTACGGGATGTAGTCTATCCAGTGCAATTGCAACAAATTTAGCCAAAGGTTTAGAACTTAATCATGCAGTTAAAAGAGCTATTGATTATGTTTATGATGGGATTATCATGAATTATCAAGTCGGTAGTGGCTGTAGTCCAATAAATCATTTTCACCAAAAGTGGGGGAGGTATCATGAATAAGATAAAAACGCAGAGTCCACTAGTAATTAATTTAACCAATGCAGTAACAATTAATGATATTGCTAGTGTTTTAAGTATGATAAATGCCTCACCACTGATGAGTTCAGAGATTGACGAGATTGATGAATTATTAAATATTGCTCGTAAAATGACGGGTTCATTAGTATTAAATATTGGTACAATAACTAAAGAACAAAGAAAATTAATGCTTAAAGCTGCCCAAATTGCAACAAATCTTGAAATACCAATTGTGTTAGATCCTGTTGGTGCTGGTGCGAGTGAGTTTCGGACTGGTCTTTGTTTAGAGTTATTAGAAAAGTTTAAAATATCTGTTGTTCGGGGAAATTTTAGTGAAATTGCCTCATTGCTACAAGTTGATGTTGTAAGTAAAGGTGTTGATTCATCAAAAACAACGAATCCTAAAGTTGCTCAAACATTAGCTGATAAATATAAGACAACAGTGTTACTTAGTGGAAAAGTTGATTATTTAGCAAATAGTAAAGAGTTTAAGACAATTACTGGTGGTAGTGATATGTTACCAAAAATTTCTGGAACTGGTTGTATTCTTAGTGCAATGATTGGGGCGTTTGTAGCGGTTTATCCGCCTTTTATTGCATGCGAAAAGGCATTAAATGTAATGTTAAATGCTAGTGAAAGTGCTGAAAGCAAGACAAAGTTTGTCCCTGAATTTAAATTACAATTGTTTAATGAAATTGCAAGGAGGGCTGATGAAAGTTAAAGGTGGAGTGTATTTAATAACTGACCCCAAATTTAGTCAAAATCAGGTTTTATCAGCATTAAATGGTGATGTAAAATATTTACAGATTAGAAATAAAGATAAGAAGACGAAAGAATTTTATCAAGAAGCATTATTTTATCGTAAAGTTACAACAGAAAGGAAAATTCCATTAATAATTAATGACCGACTAGATGTTGCCTTAGCTGTGAATGCGGATGGTCTTCACATTGGACAATCTGACCTACCACTAGATATTTGCCGTAAGTTATTACCCGATAAGATTATTGGAGTTTCGGTTTCAAATTTAAAAGAAGCGCAAATTGCCCAAATGAATGGAGCTGATTATTTGGGAGTAGGGGCAATATTTGCCACTGATACCAAAAGTGATGCAAAAGTGATTGGGATTGAAGAATTAGCAAAAATTATTAGAATAAGTAAAATTCCAGTAGTAGCAATTGGGGGAATCACATTACAAAATGTTGAAACATTAATTGAGGTTGGAACAACAACTGTAGCAGTAATTAGTGATATTTTAGCAAGTGATAATCCCGAATTACAAGTGGATAAATATGCTGAGAAATTTAAAGGCAATGTTTAGAAATTAGAAACAAGTTAATAGTTTTTAAATGTTAAGTAAAAAGACTTCAAAATAATAAACTACAATTAAACTGATGATTAATATTAGAGGTAGTTTATAAATGTGAAGTCTTATTGTATTAAATAGCTTATATTAGTAAATTATTTATTGTGCTCAGGTTTAATTAACTGAAAATCGGTTTATCTATGATTTTAATTGTTGATATTATGGTATAATAGTTTTAAGAAGTTAAACAAATTAATAAATAATAAGTTTCAGGTTGAAAGTAAAATTGATGGGTAAATAAATTAGTACGTTGATGCTTGGGAATAATTAAATGAGGAGGATAAATGAAATTAGAATTGGATCAAAAAACACTTGAGTATATTGAAAAACTTGAAAAAGCCGGTGGTAAGTGCTATATAGTTGGTGGATATGTTCGGGATAAATTATTAGGAATTGATAGTAAAGATATTGATATTGAAGTGTATAATTTGGATTTCGAGCAGTTAAAAGTAATTTTCAAAGATGTTGCGAAAATTCAGGGTAATTTTGGGGTTTTTCAGTTGTTTGATACTGATACAGAATTTGCGATTCCAAGAATAGAGAATAAAATTGGCAAAAAACACCAGGATTTCTCAATCAATATGGACCCATTTTTAGAAATTAGTCAAGCAGCTAATCGCCGTGATTTTACAATTAATAGCCTGATGTACGATTGCAAGGAAGGAAAAATTATTGATAATTTTTCGGGAATAAGTGATTTAAATAATAAAATAATTCGCCATGTTAGTAATAAGTTTGAAGAAGATGCACTAAGAGTAATCCGTGGAGTTCGTTTTAGTTTTAAATTGGGATTTAAAATTGACTTAAAAACACAAGAAATATGTCGAAGTATGCTCGATGAATTAAGACTTGTTTCAAGTGCAAGAAAAAATCAAGAATTTATTAAAATGTTTAAAGCTGACCATTATGAAGTTGGTTTAGAAGCATTTGCACAAATTATGTTACCATACTGGAATCTAACAGAACTAATAAGTCTTGAGCAAAATGAAATCTATCATCCAGAAGGAACGGTGTGGGAACACATAAGACAAGGACTATTATTTTTAAAGTCAAAAGAAGCTGAACTTGATGCATCAATGTTCTTAAATTTGTGTTATGCTTATTTACTCCATGATATTGGTAAATTGAAAACTAAATCTGTAACTGAATCTGGAAAAATAACATTTTATGGACACGATAAAGCTTCAGCAGAAATGGCAAAGGTAA
>CAZFWW010000020.1:0-19423 GCA_964522645.1 uncultured Mycoplasmatales bacterium | reverse complement strand
CAATTGGTGAGCCAGGAACACAACTTACAATGCGTACGTTCCACACTGGTGGGGTAGCTGGTGCCGATATTACTCAAGGTTTACCAAGGGTAGTTGAGTTATTTGAAGCACGACGTCCAAAAGGACAAGCTTTCTTAGCTCGTGAGAGTGGAACAATCCAAATTAACGAAAAAGCAAGTGGATTTGAAGTATTAATTTTACGTGGAAAAGAAGTAATTGATCGTTATGAAATTCCTCATGGAATTAAAATTAAATACCAAAATGGTGACATAGTTGAACGTGGAGAATTATTAACAGAAGGTTCAGTATTCCCGAAAGATTTACTAGAATATAAAGGTATTGATGCGGTACGCAACTATATCTTAAAAGAAATTCAAAAAGTATATCGTCTTCAAGGGGTAGGAATTAATGACAAACACGTTGAGATTATTGTTTCACAGATGATGAAATATGTTCGTGTAATTGAACCTGGAGATACTAATTTAATTCCAAGTGAACTTAAACGTATGCACTATGTATTAGATGAAAACAAACGTGCAATGCAAGCTGGAAAACGTCCGGCAATCTTTAAGTCAGTTGTAAACGGAATTAAAGTATCATCACTTGAAACGGAAAGTTTCTTATCAGCAGCATCGTTCCAAGAAACGGCGAAAATTCTTGCGAATGCAACAATTCGTGGAAAGCGTGATTATTTAGTAGGAATTAAAGAAAACGTAATTGTTGGTAAGAAAATCCCTGCAGGTACCGGAAAAAGTGAACATTATAAAGGTATTGGACTTGATGAAGAAATCGAAGAAAAAATCGAAATTAAATAAAAAAATAAAAAAATCCCCTTGTGGGATTTTTTTTGTCCTATTATTGGACTTTCTGAAAAAAGTTATAGTCTTTTTCTGAAAAATTTAGTAGAATGCATTATAATAGATATGTGGTATTAAGAAATATAATTAGTACTAACAATAATTTTAAAACGAGGAGACTATATGTGTACAGCAATAACACTAAAAGCAAACAACGGAGATATCGTTACAGGAAGAACGCAAGAATTTGGTAACTATTACCGTAATGATGCTTTTGTTTTACCAAGAGAACATAAATATACGAACAGTATTTTATTTGGTGGAAAGACAGAATTTACAACTAAATATACAATATTTGGTGAAAATGTAGGTGAAATCGTACCAGGTGTAAAATTTAACGAATTAATCGCTGATGGATTTAATGAAAAAGGATTATCAGTAGGTTTACAATATTACCCTGGTTGTTCAAATTATAAATATGTTGATGTAATTGAAGATGATCAAATTGATATTACAATGACAGGTATCTATTTATTAGGAAACTGTGCGAGCGTAGAAGAAGTTGAAACATTAGTGAATGAAATGAGTGAAAAAGACTTATTCGTAATGAACTCTAATATGCAAGAACCAGTACACTTTATGATTATTGATCGTTCAGGAAGATCACTTGTAATTGAACCAGATGTTCCAGGAAAAATGATTGTTAAAGAAGCAAATGGTATTATGACAAACTCACCAAGTTATGAATGGCACGTTGCAAATTTAAAAGCAACTACAAACATCCAACAATTTGATACAAATAATTCAGTTTTAAAAGATGGAAATGGTGAAAGTTATACATCACACGGAACAAGTGGAGCATTCGGATTACCAGGAGATACATCACCAGGTTCAAGATTTATTCGTGCCAACTACTTACGTGACACTACAACAAAGAAAAACTTACATACAGCTGATGAAGCAGTATTACGTTTATTACGTATTTTCAATTCATTTGATATCGTACCAGGTATGGCATTAAAAGAATTGCCAAAAGATGGAGTAGCAAGTGGAGAAGTTCCAACTGAAATTTCTGATTTAGCAGTTGAAACTGATTTTGAAAACACTGTTGCCGGACATACAGATCACATTTTAGTTAAAGACTTAACAAACTTAAAAATGTACTATAAAGACTGGGTTAACCAATCAGTTCGTGTTATTGACTTCAGTGAATATATTGATACAAAAGAAGTTAAAACAATTCAAATGATTAATGATGGTGCACCATTATACCAAAAAGTAGAATTAAAATAATAATTTAAAATACTAAGAAAACACAAATAGACACATATATAAATAATCTCAAGATAATACATTCTTGGGATTATTTTTTAAAACTATAATAATTAATGGCTAAGTAGTTGACATTTTAAAGTTTTCACTTAGATGATGTGGATAAAAACGTATTTTGAAAAAACTGCATATTATTCAAAAAATGTTATAATATAATTAAGTTTAAAAATAAATATGTTGAGGTTAAAGATGATTAAAAGTATAATGAAAAATAATTTTAGGAAAAAAAAGGACTATTTTATGACAAGATATAGTCTTAGTGTTGGAAATAGCATTACATTGATTTTTCTGATAGAAATATTTATGCTTTTATTCGGAGTTTTCTTCTTTATTGCTGCATTAAACAATTCAAATTTATTATTTTTAATAATTATCATAATAAGTAAGGTGATTTTATTTATACCAAGAGGAAATAATAAAATAAAACAAGCATATCTTATACAGGAAATGCTTGAAAATAAAATGATTATCTTTTCCATTCCGTTATTAGTAATAAATTATACTATTTTACTCGTAGCTATTATCTTCCTAATCCTTTCATATCTAATAAATAAGAAATTTATATACATTACTAATTCAGGTGGAAGTGTTCAAAATATTAGAAATATAGAATATGTTTTTTATTTAATAGGATTTGGAGGGCTATATTTATTTAGTGAAAATAGTATTATAATTATTTCGTATTATATTGCATTAATTGTAGTTAACTCTTGCTTCAAAACCTCAAATGGTAAAAGTATTTATATTTTTTTATTAGCATATACATTAATATTACTTATTGATAATATTGCAATATTACAAAGTATTTCAATTTATCTAAAACAATTCATTTTTCTAGTTGCAACAACTAAAGCTGCTATCGGGCTAGAAATAGAAAGTTTATTAAATTTAAGACGTTGTAGATTAAATACAACTAGTAATTACAAGAATAAATTAAAAATTATAAAAGAAATTAACATTATTAATATAATAATATATATATTATCCTGCATTCCAATAATGAGTTACTTTATTATTTATCTTGAATTTAGTCCTATTTACATAGTCGTTTTAGTAAATATATATTCTTTTATCATCTTATTATCATATTTCTCAACATGTTTATTTACTATCAATAAATTCCTTAATGATAATAAACTTATTAAAAGTAGTGAAGATTATATTAATTATAGATTTTCATCACTATTTTCAATTGCTAGTGTTATTGTGGTTATGCCGATAATATTTGAAAAAATGTTACCTAATCATCAGTATCAATTGTACTTAAATACTAATAGAGAACTAAGCATAATTGGGTTAACATTTAGTATCAGTTTATTTTTAATGTTGTACCTAAGAAAAATCAATGTTAGTATTAATAAAATAGTAGGTGATGAGATATGAATATAAAAAAAGATTTAGTTTTGACAGTTTTATTTATAATTCTAGGTATGTCAGTAATGCTTTTACTTAATTTTGATCAGGAATTATACTATTTAAATTACACCACGCCAAAATTTATAAATATATTTTTAAATAATTTAGTCATTTGTATGCTGGTATTGTTTTTACCTAAGCCATATAAAAGTATTGTTTATTATTATAATATTACTTTTCTGGGAATGTTTATATATATTATGCTATTTTACATAAAAGATATTACTTACTTTTTTGCCCCATTGCAATTTTTCACAATTTTCTTCACTTATGCGTATGCGAGTCATAAAAATAAAAAAATTCATATTTTTATAATAATAGCACTCTTAATTGTAAGTGCTTTAATTGAATCGGGGTTTATTATATGAAAAAAACGGTATTAATAATTACTATAAATTTAATGTTATTTGTTTTATCTTATCTGTTGTTTAGCAGTATAATTGAAGATTATACATTTATTACAATTAATGAAGATGAATTAATATCTGATAGAACTACTTTTCTGCTTATTTCAATTGGAATATTAACTGCTGCCTTGATGAATTCGTTAATAGTATTTTTAATATTAAGGTTATTTTCACATAAAAGACAAATAATGCTAATTATAATGTTCACGTTATTATTGTTCATCATTTCTGCATTACTTTTTGAATATGAGTACAGATTATATCTTGTTTCAGCAATAAAAATAGTGTTATTTAACATGTTTTTTCAAAAATACAAGAAGTTTGAATTGGAGATATTGATTATTTCAATTTTGTATACATTAATAGATTTTTTCACAATTCAAGCATTCTTTTAAGGAGGAGGATAAATGAGTAAAATAATTTTAGAAAATTTAACAATTAAATTTGATGAAACAATACTAGATAATGTTAGTTATACGTTTAATAAATCTAATTATATTATACAAGGTAAAAATGGTTCTGGTAAAACATCATTAATTAGAGCTATAACAGATTTTTGTCCAATCCACAAAGGGAAAATAAGAAAAACATGTACAATAAGTTATTTTCCAAGTGATGTTCTACATTTTAATTATTTAACGGTTAAAGAATACATAAATTTAATCACTAATAAGTTGAATCACAATTTAGTAAACATGCTTGAAATAAATTACATGGATACATATATACATAAGTTATCTATGGGTCAAGTTAATAAATTATTACTTTATATTACACTAATGAATAATGCGGATTATTATATTATTGATGAATTAATTAATGCTGTGGACTTAGAAGTTAAAAATAAAGTTATTGAGTATTTACTGAATATGGATAAAGGGAACTTTATCTTAATTAGTCATGATGAAGTAATGTTAAAATTACTAAAGCAGTCAAATGATGTTACAGTAATTAATATAGATTCAAAAAAAATAAAACAAGTAACATAAATGATTGGAAATAACAAAAGTTTTCTGTAAAATTAAATTGATATAAGAAAAGGACTTCTTTTTCGGCGTAATTTGTTTGTACTAACAAATACCAGTAAAAAAGGAGTTCTTTTCTCATAATATAAAATTGATAATAAGAAATTGGATGTAATTAAAAAATATTAACAATAGAAATACAAAATAATTTTAAAAATATAGGTGGTTAAAAGTTAATAATAACTCTAAATATAGAGAATTTAGTATAAATATGATATAATAAAATCATGATTTTATGTGCAAAGAGAGAGTGGATTGAATAAAACGAGAGGTAGAATGAGAGAAAAAGCATATAAAAATATATATGAGATAGAGATAAAATTAGATGCTATTAATCAAAATCATTTGCTTGTGAATAGTAAAGAAGCAAGAATTGAGAACTTTTTCTTCGCTAATGAAATTGCAAATGAAGATGCTCTTAATTATTTTTGGAATAATTTAAATAATCTTGAACAAGTAAAAGCGGATATTAAAATTGATAAAACAAAGCAAAACGAGATGATTAAGTGGGTAATAAGTAAATTTAAAATGGCAAATGAAATAAATGATGTTCAGGAACGCTACTTAGTAAAGTATTTAACTGAAGAATTAATCATTGGTAATAACATGAAATATGATGTTACGCACTTGATTAGTAATAACCTTAGTAATTATCAGGATTTAATTTGGTTCTTACACAAAAAAATATTGCTAAACTTAGAAGAAACAAGAGTATATTATAAAAATACATTTGATAATATGGATGAATACCATGTAATTGGAGAAAAAGCAGATATTGAAATATATGATGAAGAAACCCGACTTAATTATCGGGATTTTGAACATAGTTCAGTATATTATCAGATTGCTGGTGTGAATAAAGTTGGTCGTCATATTTTCTATATTAACAGTAATTATCGAGTTAAAATAATAAATAAAAAACCAGATACTTTAAAAAAACCTAAATACATTTTATTTATGGATCGTTTAGAAAAGGGTGGCGATAATGCTGAACATATGTTTAAGTATATGTTGGAACGAGGAGATAAAAATAGTTATTTTGTCATCGGTGATAAAGAACAATACAAAGCATATAAAAGAAAGTATAAAAATGTCCTATTATTTGGGAGTTTTAAGTTTAAATGGTACTATAAAAATGCCAAATTATTAGTATCCTCTGGACTGGATTCAACGTTTTTAAATTATAAGGGAATTAGAAATAAATATCGAATTAAATATTTATTCTTGCAACACGGGTATATTACAGATGATTTATCAAATTGGATTATGGGAAAAAAATATGATTACATAATTGTATCGGATGCACTAGAAGCCAAAAATGTTAGTGGTTATTACAGTGTCCATCCAGAGCAAGTAAAACAAATTGGGCTAGCACGTTATGATCAATTAAAGCGAAATGATAAGGGAAATATTATTTTAATTGCTCCAACGTGGAGATATTATCTAAAATCAAAGCTAGAGGGTAGTGAATATGTTATTAAATGGAACCAAGTTTTAAAAAGTGAAAAACTAAAGCGTTATGCTGAAGCAAATAACTTAAAGATAGTATTAAAATTACATCCTGAATTTGAGAAATATCACGAATATTTTGATGCTGAAAATAGTAAAAGAGAATATACAGATTTAATTAATAATACCGAACTTTTAATTACAGATTATTCTTCAATTTTTATGGATGTCCACATTCGCAATAAACCAGTCGTGTTTTATCAATTTGATATTGAAGAATTTTACCAAAACCACACTTATGGTCAGTTATTAGAATATAAAGACCTCGGAATCGGAACAGTTTGTAGTAACCTTAATCAAGTCTTAAATACTCTCAATAACGAACCGAAAAATATAGTTAATGATACAAGTGAATTGAATAACCGTGAGAAAACATATGAATTAATCCAAGAAATGATAAATGATAATAGTGTTAAGGGATTAAGTGAATGAGAACTAAAAATGGAGAAGATAAAATGAAAAATATAATAATGTATTGCAAGGATACAGAATTAGAATTTGCTCTTTTAAATTTAAGTACATATAAGTCTGAGCGAAAAATTATGTATGTTGATGGAATTGAGCATTCTAGCATGAAATATGGGATTGAAATTTATCCAATTAAAACAATCGAAAAAACAATAAAAGATTTTAATGAAGATGATCAAATTAAAATTATTCATACTAACTCAATTATGCTTGAAGAGGGTGAAGAATCAGAAAAAAGTTTAAATAATCAGAATACAGTATACATAAATAGTGATAGTAAACTTAAAAAAATCTTAAAAAATAATGATACTTTTGATAAATGTAATTTACTTAATGTTGAATTTTCAGCATCAGTATTATTCACAGATGAAATCGAAGCCGATTTAAAAAGTTATAATGAAGAGGAAGATTTATTTATTGAAAAGCGAAATCTTTCATATTTTATCTTGTACTTAATAAAAAGCGGTAAATGTAAGCATAAGAAAAAAAGCATTTTATATGCTAAAACACATGAAAATCAAAAGAAAAAAGACATTGAATTACCAATGTATAACTTTGTGTATTTGGGTGAGTACGTTCCGTGGCTTGAATTAAATGACTCTGCATACGGAATGAATCATAATTCAACATTAAATATTTTATATTTCAATTATTGGTATGAAAAAGTTCTTGATATGGATATTGATTTAGAATTGAAGTTGAAGTATAGTAAAATTAAAACTCAAAATGATAAGATAATATCAGCATATTTACAAAGTGCATTATACGAAAAGAAACAATTAGAGTTAAAAACAAAAAAGCAAGAAAAATTTATTCAGAAAATAACATCAGAAAAATCTTTTATTAATAAAGGAAATAAGCGTATGCGTAAATCAAATTTCCATAATAAGTTACTTAAATCAACGTTTAAATTTAATAAATTATGGTTGTTTACATCATTAAAAATTGAAAAGAATAACAAAGTTCAACTTGAATATGGAGATTTAAAAGTAAAACCAAAAATAAAGATTCCATATTATAAGAAAAATGGTTATATATTCTATATAATATTATTTACTTTGAGTATTAAAAACATCATTGCAAATTCAGAAATAAACACTCTGTTTTATTTAAAGGTTAAAGGAAAGAAAAAGTATTTATTTGAAAAAAGATTTAAACAAATCGAAAACATCAATTATATTCGCACAATCTTCTACACGCGTGATGAAATCTACTACTTACGTAATGGATTTGACGGTCGGGTTATTATGCAAAAGAAAAATCGCTTATATTTTGAAAATAAAAAGAATTTAAAGTATAGTAAAAAAGCATTTAAAAATAGTGAACGTAAAAAACCGCAAAATATTGTGTTGTATGAGAAAAACGGTGAACACATGGAAGAATCTGCGTATCGATTATTTAAAGAACTATATAAACATGATAAAGTTTATTTTGTACTACATAAAACATCACCAAAGTACGAAGAAGCTAAAGCAAAATATGGTGAGAAAATTATCGAACCATCAGAAAAAAAATATTATGACATTATATTTAATACTAAATACTTTATTGGAACGGAATCACCTGTTCACATTATTGGAATTCGTTCATACAATAAATATGTCCGAACAAAAATTATGAATAAATCTGCTGATTTTATTTTCTTACAACACGGAATAACATACTCACTTAGTTTAGAAGGTAATGCTCGAAATTTATTCAAAAAGAATTCACCACTTAATATGCAAAGAATTGTAGTTTCATCAGAAAAAGAAGCAGATCACTGGAAAGAGTATGGTGGATTTACAGATGAAAATTTATATAAAACGGGAATGGTTACATTTGATGGTAAGAAAATCAATGAAGATGCTGATAAACTTACAATTTTCTTAACATGGCGTCCTTGGGAAGAAGCGATTGAAAAGATTGAAGATACAACATATGGACAAGATATCATTGCAATGATTAAAAAAATTCAAGAAAATGAATTGTTAGAAGCAAAAACACAAGTAATTTTACACCCCAAATTTAAAGATAAAAAAGTACCAGAAATTTTGAAAAAGTACGTAACCTTTGAATCAATTGATGAACTGATGAATCATACAGACACACTAATAACAGACTACTCATCAATCTGTTATGATGCGTTTTATCGTGGAAGTAAAGTTATTTTTTGGTGGAATCGTAATCAAGAGAATATGGAGAAATATAATAATAAAATCATGTTGACGGAAAATAATATTTTCGGTGATTATGTTTATAGTAATGACAACATTGTTGAAGTGATTGAAAAAAATTACGGAAATAAACAAACAATGCAAAATATTTTAAAATATAAAGAAATTAATGAATTTACAGATGATCAAAATATGCAAAGGTTACTTTATTGTTTAAAACAAGATGGTATTATTAAATAAAATGGGTAAAGGGAGGATTAATTCTAGTGAAAATAGTAAAGAATAAATCAAACTATCAATCAATTAATCATTTGATTCAGTTAGTCGATAAAGAACAAAATAAATTGAGAGTATATTTAATGAGTGATAGTTCTGTTTATTGTAGTCAAGAATTAACAGTCGTTAATCATGAAGAATTAAGTATTAGAGAAACTGAAAATGTCAACATGGATGGATACTTATACTTTATTCCTTATCCTAATCAAAAGAAAACTTTAGTTATCGGACAGGATGTAATAATTTCTAAACAGACTCAAAGTGAATTGGGATCAATTTACTGTGCAAATAAGATAAATATAACGGATATACAGAGTTTTGATTATGTTATTTTAGATGAGTTTAATGAATTATTATCACATTTAGATGTTAAACAAATTATTTTAAATGATAAAAACAGTTTGTATTATCAAAACAAAAGAATGATTTATACAAATAATATTAATATGGTAGCATTACCGAATCGGGCTCGAAATCATGAGATTAATTACCGAGTTGAAAACTTTGAAAATGGTGAACTGACATTTAAAACTCTAACTAAACTAATTGATTATGATAATATTATTGATATTTTCATCAAAGAAACGAATATAAATGGTGAAATTATAATCCATAGAAACGTTATGCTTGAAGATAAAATCATGAAAATAGAATTAAAATTAAAGCAAATTGAAGCAATTGAATGTATAATTTACTCTGCTAATCGCAAAGTCTTTGGCAAAATTAGATTAACAGCTTCAGAAAGGTTGTTTCAAACAATATGATAAGAAAAGTTGAAGGAAAATACCTGGCAATTGTGGTTAATAACCCAGTTGAAAATCCAGTTAATAATCCAATTGAAATTGCTGTTACTTGTGCAGATGGTAAAACAGATACAATTATTTTATATACTGAATATATTGGAAAAAACCACTATCGAAATGTGATGCTTCCTAATTCGGCACAAAGTGTAAGGATTACAACAACAGCTCAAATTATTGACCTAGATTTTAGTAATACAAGAAATAAAACCAAAAGAGAACAGCAGTTTTTAACTGAAACAATCGATGAAGTTCCAATATCATACTTAGAAAAACCTGGACAAAAGAAATTAATAGTTACTTTTTCGGGCTTTGCTCAAAGTGGGAAATTGGAAAATATGTTTCCGGTTACTTTTGCGAAAGCAAATGAAGATGAATTTTATAATGCGACAATCTTGTCCATCATTGATGAATACGACTTAAAAGGGTCGTATATGCAGTATGATGATAATTACCAACGTACTCTGCCGGCGGTTATCAAGTTTATCAATAAGAAGATGGAAGAGTTGGATATAAAACCAGAAGATGTCATCTTTTTTGGTGGCTCAAAAGGTGCATCAATTGCCTCACTTTTCTTAGAATATTATCCAACGAGTAGATTTATACTAATCGTACCGCAAATGAATTTACGAGCATACAATAATTCAAAGCCAAACCATATGATGCCAATTATTAATGCGGTTGATAATTATAACATTGATTTTATTACCGATATTGAATCTAAAATTGCTCAAGCAATTGATAATAATACTCAACTTGATTTATATCTTTCAATAAAGGATGACTCAAATACTGAAAGGACATTAGAGCGTTTAATTACTAAAAATAATGCACGTGTTCAAACGTATGATTTACCCCATGGTCATGTAATAAGGGAAAATATCGCAAGTATTTATGAAGATATGAATGAGTGGTATAAAGATGAATAAATAAAGCAGCAAGAAAATATTCAGTACTTTTAATCAATTCAATTAAATAAGACTAAGTATAACGAAAAGTCCAACTAAGAATAACCTTGGTTGGACTTTTTATCTGTTTAGTACTAATTACGATAATTAAATTTAGACTATGTTGTCTGAGCGACTAATATTTTAAATCATCACGATTTATTTTAGTTACTTCATAAGGAACAAAAGTTAAAGAAGGCTCTTCAACTCCGGTTACTAAATTAACAATTTTTTGAAAAGCAATTTGAGAAATTTCATAAAAATCTTGCTTTACCGTTAAAATATCATCAGCAACATATCCCATTAGTGAAATTCCATCAAATCCTGCAATTGGAATATTTAGATTTTGTTCTTTTAAAGCTCGCTTAACCCCAATAGCCATTAAATCAGAAGCACAAATTATTGCATCATATTTATAGGCATCTTCTTTAGCAATTTCGTATGCTAAAAATTCATTGAAGTTTCCATCTTTAATGGTAATCTTAATATCTTGATCAAAACAAAAGTCTTTAGCTGCTTCAGTTCTTAAAATTGTGATATAACCATTTTCTTTTCCGGCAATATAAAGCATATTTTTAAATTTCTGTTCCTGATAAACAGCATTAATTACATCATATTGACCTTGATAGTGATTAACCATAAGTGCTCCAGTATAGGGATTTAAAAAATCAGCATCAATCACAATAGTTTTAAATAATTGTTTTGTGACTAACTCGTGTAATGTTTCGTCATCCTTACTCAAACCAAAAATAATGATTCCGTTAATTCCAAGTGATTTTAAGTGAATAATAAGTTCATTAATGCTTAAATTATCAATTTCCGTGGAAAAGATTGTAACAAAGTCAATTTTTAATTCATGTGCAACCTTACTTGCTCCTTGAATATACTGCATGTTCATTTCATCAATTGCTTGTTTGTGTTCATTAATTTTAACAATTAAGGCAATTCGATTTTTGTTTTTACTTGATAAACTTGAAGCCATTTGGTTAGGTACATAGTTTAATTCGTTGATTGCCGCCTCAACTTTTGTTCTGGTTGCATCAGAAACTAGCTCATATTTATTAATAACTTTTGACACAGTACTAATACTAACACCGGCTAATTTTGCAACATCTTTAATAGTGGCCATGTTAACTCCTTAAAAAAATTATAGCACAAAGAAAACGTTTTTGTTTACAAAAAACGTTTTCCGTGATATACTAAATACAAATAGGAGGAAAAGATGACAGGAAAAATTAACAAGGAACTAAATAAAATTAATAAAGATATGACAAATGCAACGGATAAAGAGTTGTATTATGCACTATTAAATGTGACAAAAAATGAGATTAGCAACTTTAAGCAAATTGATGGGAAAAAGAAAGTTTACTATATTTCAAGTGAGTTTTTAATTGGAAAATTATTATCGAATAATTTAATTAACTTAGGTATTTATGATGAGGTTAAATCAGAATTAGCAAAAAATAATCGTGATTTAACGAAGATTGAAGGTTATGAGCCAGAGCCGTCACTGGGAAATGGTGGTTTAGGTCGATTAGCAGCCTGCTTTATTGATTCAATTGCAAGCCTAGGGTTAAATGGGAGTGGAATTGGTTTATTATATCACTTTGGGTTATTTAAACAAGTATTTAAAGATAATAAGCAAGTAGCTCAAATTAATCCATGGTTAGAAAATGAGGGGTGGGTAAATAAAACTGATGTTGTTTATCCAGTAACGTTTGGGGACAAAACGGTAAACGCACGATTATATGAAATTGATGTCGTTGGTTATGAAGCAGGAGTAAATAAACTTAATTTATTTGATATTGAGACAGTTAATGAAGAAATTGTAGAATCGGGAATTGATTTTGATAAAGAAAACATTGCCGAAAATTTAAGTTTATTCTTATATCCAGATGATAGTGATACAGCAGGTCACCTATTACGAATTTATCAACAGTATTTTATGGTTAGTGCTGGAGCAAAATTAATTTTAGATGAAGTAAAAGCAAAGGGTGGCAATTTACGTGAGTTAAATGAATATGCGGTTATTCAAATTAATGATACTCACCCATCACTTGTTATTCCGGAATTAATTCGTTTATTAGAACTAGAAGGAATTGATCGTGAAGAGGCAATTGCAATTGTTACAAAAACAACGGCGTATACAAATCACACAATTTTAGCAGAAGCACTTGAAAAATGGCCATTACATTATTTAGAACAAGTTGTACCAAACTTGGTTCCGATAATTAAGGATTTAGATAGTCGCATTAAACAAAAGTATAATGATGAACGTGTTCAAATTATTGATGGTGAAAACCGTGTGCATATGGCACATATGGATATTCATTATGGATTTAGTGTCAACGGAGTTGCTGCCCTACACACAGATATCTTAAAAACAAGCGAACTTAGTCATTTTTATGAAATCTATCCAGAAAAATTTAATAATAAAACAAATGGAATTACATTTAGACGTTGGCTAATGCATACTAATCCGGAACTAACAAGTTACTTGGAAGAATTAATTGGAAGCGGATTTAAAAAGGATGCTTTAGAATTAGAAAAATTATTAGCATTTCAAAATGATGAAAAAGTATTACAAACACTAGATAAAATTAAACAAGTAAAAAAACAAGAATTAGCAGATTATATAAGTGATAAAGAAGGCGATAAAGTCAATCCAAATTCAATTTTTGACATTCAAATTAAGCGTCTACACGAGTATAAGCGTCAACAAATGAATATTTTATATATTGTATATAAATATTTAGAAATTAAAGCGGGGAACGTGCCAACAACACCGATTACTTTCTTCTTTGGAGCGAAAGCAGCACCAGCATATACAATCGCTCAAGATATTATCCACTTTATCTTATGTATGAAAGAACTAATTGATAACGATCCACAAGTTGCAAAACACATTAAAATTGTAATGACTGAAAATTATAATGTGACTGTAGCGGAGAAATTAATTCCAGCTTGTGATATTTCTGAACAAATTTCACTTGCAAGTAAAGAAGCAAGTGGGACAGGAAATATGAAATTCATGTTAAATGGAGCATTAACTTTAGGAACATTAGATGGTGCGAATTTAGAAATTGCCGAATTAGTTGGTGAAGATAATATCTTTATTTTCGGAAAAAAAGCCGAAGAAGTAATTAAAATGTATGAAGATGAGAGTTATGTTGCAAAAACATTCTATGAAAAACCAGAGATAAAGAAACTAGTTGATTTCATGTTAAGTAGCGAAATTAAAGCAATTGGTGATGTGGAAAACTTAAGTAGATTACATCATGAAATAGTATCAAAAGATTGGTTTATGACACTGCTTGATTTAGAAGAATACATTGCAATAAAAGAACATGCGTATCAAGTTTATGAAGAACGTGAAAAATGGAATAAAATGACAATAGTAAATATTGCCAAAGCCGGATACTTTAGTTCAGACCGAACAATTAGTGATTATAACCGTGATATTTGGCACTTAGGAGAATAAAATGAGAACAGCAGGAGTATTACTACCATTATTTAGTTTACCAAGTAAATACGGAATTGGTGATATGGGTAATGAAGCATATCAATTTGTTGATTACCTAAAAAAAATGAAAATGAAAACTTGGCAAATCTTACCACTAAATCCGGTTGGTTATGGGAATTCACCATATCAACCGTACTCAAGTTTTGCGGGAGAAAATCGCTTTATTAGTTTAGATAAATTAGTGGAAATTGATTTGCTTAAACAAAAAGATTTGGTGGAATTTAACCAAAATGCTGAATCTGTTGATTATGCAACAGTTTTGGATTTTAAACTTCCATATTTAAAAAGTGCTTTTATCAACTTTAAAACTAATATTGAATTAATGGAAGAATATAAGCTTTTTTTAAAGACAAATAAGTGGGTTGAAAATTATGCAGTATTTATTGCTTTTAAAGAAGCAAATGAATTAAAATCATGGTTACATTGGCCAAAAGAACATAAAAATTGGATTAACGATAAAAAATGTGATTTAATGCCGTTTTACGATGCAATAGAATTTACTAAGTTTTGCCAATTTATCTTCCAAAAACAATGGTTAGAATTAAAGGCATATGCTAATCAAAATAATATTAATATAATGGGTGATATCCCAATTTATGTTGGAATTGATTCGGTTGATGTTTGGGAAAATCAAAAATATTTTTTATTAGATATTAATGGTGAACCAACGCATGTTGCTGGAGTTCCACCAGATTACTTTTCAGCTGAAGGACAAAGATGGGGGAATCCACTTTATGATTGGCGTTTGTTAGAAAAAGATAATTTTAGTTTTTGGATTAATCGTTTAGAAGTAAATCAAAGGTTATTTGACATTATCAGAATTGATCATTTCCGTGCATTTGATACTTATTGGAAAATTCCTAGTACTTGTCCAACGGCAATTGAAGGTGAGTGGTGTTATGCACCGGGTTATAAATTATTTGATGAAATCTATCAAAAATTACCAACAATCAATTTAGTTGCAGAAGACTTAGGTGATTTACGACCAGAAGTATTAGAATTACGAGATCATTATAATTTAAAGGGGATGAAGATACTGCAATTCACTTTTGACCCGAATGAAACAAATAATGATTTTGCTGATCGTACTCAAATGATTGCTTATACAGGAACCCATGATAATCAGACAATTAATGGTTGGTTTGATACACAAGGTGAGCAGTTGCAAAAGCAAATTCTAGGAAAACTAGAAGATTTAGGTTACCAAGGAACATTTGCCCAAATGATGGTCAATTATACTTTTGATAATTTAGCTGATGATGCTATTATTCAGTTTCAAGATTTAATTGAACTTGGGGATGAGGCAAGACTTAATACCCCAGGTACTTTAGGTAGTCCAAACTGGGAATGGAAATTAGTAGATTTTAAGGAACTTGAAACAGCTGTAGATTGGGTTAAGAAGAGTGTAGTTAGGAGTAAACGTGATTAATTTAGCAGCCATAAGCCATCGTCGAGAAAATGGAGATATTTATCAGGTAAGTGAACAAGAATTAATCGTAAAAATTAGAACTGCAAAGGATGTTCAAAAAGTAATATTTCATAGTGGAGATCCATTTAGTGGTGGAATTTTAGGTGGTAATTGGACTTGGAACGCGGATACAATTCGAGAGATGAAGCGAATTGAATTAAAACATCATGATGTATTCACAACACAAATTAAAATTCCGACAAAGCGTAGTAAGTATTATTTTGAAATTCATTTTAATCAAGACATCTATTATCTAACAGAAACAGATATTTATTCTGAAGTAGAATTTAAAAATGAGCAAGCATATTGTCAGTATTTTATTTTTCCGTGGATGAATAATGCAGATGTTATTAAAAGTCCAAGTTGGGTAAAAGATACAATTTGGTATCAAATCTTTCCAGACCGTTTTTGTAATTTGGAAAATGAAGGGTATTTAAAATGGCATGATGGGCCAGTAACTAATGATGAGGTATATGGAGGAAATCTTAAAGGAATAACAAGTAAACTTCAGTATCTAAAAAAAATAGGAATTAGTGGAATATATTTAACACCAATCTTTAAGTCACCTTCAGTTCATAAATACAATATAAATGACTACTACCAAATTGACCCCAATTTTGGAACGAAAGAAGAGTTGCTAGACCTTGTATATAATGCACATAAATTAGGAATTAAAATTATGTTAGATTTAGTTTTTAATCACATCGGTTCAGAACATTATTTTTGGCAAGATGTATTACAAAATGGTGCGAATTCAAAGTATTATGATTGGTTTATAATAAATAACTATCAGGAAAAAATGCAGGCTAATCAACTTGATTTTTATGCTTTTGCGTTTGAAGATAGTATGCCGAAATTAAATACTAATAATCCAGAAGTAATGGATTATTTAATAGGTGTAGCGAAATATTACGTAAATGATTTTGGGATTGATGCAATTAGAATGGATGTTGCAAATGAAACATCACTTGCATTTAATCGTAAGTTAAACCAAGAAATTAAATCAGTAAATCCAGATGTGTATATTGTTGGTGAAATTTGGCACGATGCAGCAAATTGGGTTAATGATAACCAGTATGATGGTATTATGAATTATCCATTAACCGAAGCAATTTTAAATGTAGTAATGACAGAAGACTTGCATCGTTTTCGCTATAATTTAAATCGAATAAATGGATATTACTTTAAGCAACGATTGAATTCTCAATTTAATTTATTAGATTCTCATGATACGAACCGTTTACTGCAAAAAGTAAATTATGATAAACAAAAATACTACCAATCATTATTAGTATTAATGGTTTTACCAGGAACACCTTGTATTTATTATGGAACAGAACAACTTTTAGATGGCTCACATGACCCGGATTGTCGTCGATTAATGCATTTTTCTGAACCAGACAAGACAGTAGTGTCGATTTTAAAGTTCCGAAATAAATATAAAAAATATATTACGGCTGATGTTGAAATAGCGGTAAATGATGAACAATTAATTATTACTTACCCAGGACTAAAAGTTACATTAGACTTTAGTGTAGCGAACTTTGATGAATTTTATCAGTTTACAATATTATAAATTTTTAAAAGTAGATGTGAAAAACGATGTATCGTTATTAACATTTACTTTCTTTATGGCTAAGGACATAATATATTGGTATAATATAAAAAAGAGGTTATAGGAGAAAAATGACTAATTGTGTTTGGGCAAGTGGAGAACCGATTTTCACATATCATGAACAAGAACACGGAATATTACCAAAAGATAATCTGCATTTATTTGAATTGTTAACGCTTGAAATATTCCAACCAGGATTAAGTTTCAATATTGTTTTAAAAAAGCGAGATGGTTTAAAAGAATACTTTCATCATTATGATTTAGTAAAAATTAGTCAAATGGATGTAAGTGACGTTGAGCGTGGTTTGGAAAATCGTGATATCATTAGACATCGATTAAAGATTGAAGCAATTATTGCCAATGCAAAATTAATTATTAATTCAAATCTTAATTTGCAAAAATATATATTTGATAATGTTGATTATCGGTTTGGAAGCGAAAAAGTAGGCGAGCTATTAGCAAAGCAAATGCGAAAAGACGGTTTTAAATTTGTAGGTCCAAGTGTAGCAACTAGTTTTCTTGAAGCAATTGGTCTTTTAGAAGGCCACATGGATGATTGTCGACTTAAAAGTTGTGGTGCACGGGAGTTTAGTTACCAAACTCCTTTTGGTGTACTGCATATTATCTATGAAGACTTTAAAATCCGTTCTAGTACACTTGTACATAATACTAAAGTCATAGTAGTTAGTCCGGTGAATACCTATGAAACATTCATTGCCTATCATTTAGATAATTATTTTCACCATAATATTTTTAGTTTCAAATTCCAATTAGCTGAAAAGGGAACAGTGTTTCAAAAACAAGTATGGGATGTAATTAAGAACATTCCATTTGGTAAAACACTCACATATGGTGATATTGCTTATACGATTGGTAGTGGAGCATTTAGAGCAGTAGGTGGTGCATGTTCTAAGTCAGAATTTGCAATCTTCATTCCTGCCCACCGGGTAGTTAGTTCAACGGCAATAGGTGGTTTTCAAAATCAAGTGGAGTTAAAACGTGAATTATTAAGACATGAAGGAATAGAATATTAAAATTAAGAAAGTGGTTATGATGTTGAAATTATAACTACTTTTTTCTGTAATATAAATTAAAAAATCCATACATTAGAAAACATTTTCTTCCAACTTGACAAAAAACGTTTTCTGTGTTAAGATAGAATTATAAATATTTTAAGGAGAAATCATGAAGAAGATTTTAGCAATGTTATCAATCTTTGTTCTAATTTTAGCAGGATGTGGTGGAACAAAAGATGAAGAAGGAAAAGATGGTTCAAAGAGTGATGATAAAGTAACAGTATTTAATTTGAAGGTTGAAATTGATGAAGCACTAAAAGCATACGCAAAAGAGTGGTCAGAAGAGAATGGAATTGAAATTGAAATCAAGTCAGTTGGTGGAGGTGCTGATTATGGTGCAGCATTACAAGCTGAATTTCAATCAGGAAATGAACCAGATATTTTTGTAGCAGCTGGTGGCGGTGATTTTAATCAATGGAAAGATTCAATCTATGACATGAAAGGTGAAGATTGGACTAATGATACAGAGTTAGAATTTGTTAATGATGAAGGTCAAACAGTTGGTTTTCCAGTAGCAATTGAAGGTTACGGTTTAATTGCTAATACTGAAATTTTAGAAAAAGCAGGAATTGTTGCAGAAGAAATTAAAACTTATGAAGATATTGAAA
>CAZFWW010000019.1:0-19794 GCA_964522645.1 uncultured Mycoplasmatales bacterium | reverse complement strand
TTAATAAATTCAAAACAATTGGAATTAATAATGTTATAATGTTAACAGGAGATCGTACAGAAACAGCTCAAATAATCGCTAAAGAAGTTGGAGTATCAGAATATTATGCTGAATTACTTCCTGAAGATAAAGTTAGTCATGTTTCAAGTAGAATTGAGAAAAAAGATAGTGTTGGATTTATTGGTGATGGAATTAATGATGCACCGGTAATTGCGCGAGCAGATGTCGGAATTGCGATGGGAGCATTAGGAAGCGATATTGCAATTGAAACAGCAGATGTCGTAGTCAATAATGACTCACTACTTAGTTTATTTAAAGGAATTGAAATTTCTAAATATAGCCGTAAGATTATTAAGCAAAATATTGCCTTGGCATTAATTGTCAAATTTACAGTAATTGGTCTTGGAATTTTCGGTGATGCAACTATGTGGGAAGCTGTATTTTCAGATGTTGGAGTAAGCTTAATTGCAATTTTAAATTCACTTCGAATTCTTAAGCGATAAAAAGGAGAGAAATGACTGAAAATTATGAAGAATTAGCAAGATTTTTTCAAATGTTCTCAGATGCAACAAGATTAAAAATCATTGCATTATTATTTGAAGAGGAAGCAAATGTAACCACAATTGCTCAAAAAACAAATTTAAGTATTTCAAATGTATCACATCAATTAAAGGATTTAAAGCAACAAAAATTGGTTAAATCGCGAAAAGATGGGAAATATATATATTATTCGCTTGATGATAGTCATGTCCAGAAAATATTTAAATATGGTTTAGAGCATATTAAAGAATAAAAGATAGTAATATTTTAAGAATTGATTTCGTATTAAAACGAAGTCAATTTTTTTAAATACTTATAATAAATTGATGCTATGTTCCCGTTTGAAAATAAGTATATGTAAAATAAAATTCAAATTAAGAATTAAATATAAGCACTGGTTAAAAATTCATATATGACAAAAGGTTGAATATGTGATATAATTTTTATGGGAAGTGAGTAAAATGTTTGAAAAATATGGAAAAGCGCCAAGAAAATATAGAAACGAGTTAACGTATCTAATTGGCAAGAAAGATTTAGGATTATTCTTTAAGGAATCAAGGAAAAAGCGTTTAGAAAATGCCCACATTATTAAGGGTAGTACAATTAAATATAAGAAAAATGTGACAGTCTTTGAAATTACATCATTATTTACAATTGATGAAAAATACATGACTGATACAGGATTTTTAGTTGAACAAGCAAACAAATTAAAGGAAATTGAAAAGCAAGGAGATTTTTCTGATGAAGAATTAGTGTTCATTAATAATTTATTAGCATTAAAATACAATCAGGCGGTACCAATACCTTTATTTTTTACGAATGGCGTCCAATGTTATATGACAAAAATCAATGTAGATGAAAGTAAGTTTAAAAATCAAAAAATGTCCCCCAATTTTGTAATTGACTTTTTATGTCACCCCCAAAATGAAAGTTTTAGTTTAGAACAAATTAATGTTTATAAATATTTAGAATTAAATAATTATAAAATAACACGTTAATGAAGGATTAAAACGGTCTTTAATTTATTTGAAAAAAGGAGGTTTTACATATGGAAGTTTTAGATGAAAATACATATGAGGCTTTTCTTGTTGTATTAATTTTTGTGATACCAGTTATGTATTTTATGTCGTATAAAAAACGTCGTAAACTTGGTAAAAAACTGATTTTAGAATTTGATAGAGAACTAAGAGAACATTTAAATATAAATGCAGATATTGATTATTTAATTGGGTATAAAAAAGGTTTTACTAGAGCAAAAATGAGAGTATTGGTATTTGAAGAAAATGTGATGAAACTTTATAGTTTTGAAAATAATACTAGTAAGGAAAAATATTTTGATTTTGAATTGAAGCATGTTTATCAACTTAGCGATAAAGAGCTATCTTTCCAATATATTGAAAATGATAAAAGATTAAGAGCGTGGCATGATGAGGAGCATATATGCGATATATTAGCATCAAATGATTTTCTTCATACAAAAAATATATATACGCTTCCTCAATTGGAAAAATATAAGAAAATTGTAAAAAAATTAAAAGAGTTAAATAAAGTTTCATCTAAAGTAGCATCAAGATAATGCTGAAATAATTAAATTTATTTTAACTAAAGAGAAATTAAGGAGTTATAGTGAGAAAATTAGCAAGATATAAAATTATTCAATATCCATTAATGTTTCTAATGTTTTTTTCGGCAACATTTTATGGAACAGCAGAAATTCAATTAGAAACATTTCAGGGTGTAATTGGAATGGTATTATCAGCAGTAGTATTACTATTGTATATTTTACGTAAAATAAAGCCGAATAATATAATTCAAAATATTGAAGAAGTATTAGCATTTTTAACAATTCTTTGGCTTGGTTACATTGTATATACTACGACAATTGTTTAATGATAGTTTAACATGAAAGGGTGAAGTAGATGTCAGAGTTATTTTCAACAGGGTTTGAAGTAATAGTTTTTGTAATTATAGTAGCACCATTATTGATTTTTTTTACAGTAAAATACCAAATTAAAAAAGGAAAAAAAGAAATTATTCGATTTAATCATGACATTAATCATCAATTAGAAAAAGATGATGTTGATTATTTAATCGGATATAATTATTCGTTTCCCGAAGCAAAAATTAAATTACTTGTATTTGAAGAAGATGTAATTAAAATTTATAAAGTAGAAAAGACAAGTAAGAAAAAGCAATTCTACTATGTAATTGATCTTCTTCAAGTTTTAAAAATTGATGATGAAGAATTATATTTTCAGCATTTTATAAGTAAAAAAAGGTTAAGAATGATTTATGCTGGAAAAAGCATATGTGATGTAGTAGCATTTAATCGTTATTCGCATACTAAACACATGTTTACATTACCACATACTGAAAAATATGAAAAAATGGTGGCAATGTTAAATCAACGAAATAAAATTTCAGCGACAAAAGCAATAATCTAACTATGTAAATAGTGTATTAATGTTAAAAATGAAAATTTAATGATTAAAAAATCCCTTCGGAAAATGAAGGGATTTTATTTTGTGGATTTAGATTTAATATATAAATAACTACAGAGAATAAAATATATTATTAGGGCTAATCCATACTCAATTACTGGAATTCTAATTATTTCGTTGATGTTGATAATACTAGTTGAAAAATAATATGTAATTGTTAAAATAAGATACATGATAGAAATAGTTACAATTAGAGTCTTATTTTTAGTGAAACTATACATTTGACTAGCAATAAACATAAATAAAAAGCCAAAGAAAAACATACTCCAAAGCGAACTATTTTGATTAAAAATCGCTACAGACGTTCCGTGAAACAAAACAAATGCTTCTAAAAAGGCAACCCACTTACCATTATAATGAATTTTTGTTCCTGTATATGAAACTTGGATAAATAAGAGATACATATAAAAGAAACCGACAATATGCCCAATCGTGTTAATAAAAGGATGAAACCATAATGTATATGTTAATGCTAAGAGAAAAATTGGACCATGAATTTTATAAAGCAAGTTTAAAGCTTTTTGATTTTGAAGTTTAATGCCAAAGATAAATCCCCGTTTTGAATTTTGAATTAACAGTAAAATTACAAGCATGATAATAACCGATATTTGTGAGGTATAACTTGGAAAGTCTTGTGCAAACATATCATAAAAAATAACAGAATGTAAGATGTGGATTAAAATTAATGAACCGTTAAATAATAGTAAGTATATATTATATTGGCTAAACTGCATTTTTTTCAAATTATTATCGGCTCGACGAAGTTGAAAAAGCAGTGCATTTCCAAAAAAGTGAACTAAAAACCAAAACCAAACCATAATCATAATCGAACTGCTTCGTTCTTTGAGTTGCCAAAAGTAATCAAATGGTCCGTTTTTTAAAGCAAGGGGTTGATCACTAACAATAGGGTCAAGAACAATTGGTAGTAATGATATTAATAATACAATAAATATTGCCCACATAAAAATTTTATTTTCTTTTTTCATATTCCCTCCATAATTTAATTATAATATAAATCAATAAAAAAGTCCACATTAACATTGTTAAAGTGAACTTTTGTTTTATTTTTCTTTTAATAAGTCACGAATTTCCTGTAATAATTCTGCTTCTTGTGAAGTAATTATTTCTTCTTCATTATTCTTAAATCGCTCTTTAAAATTAGCATAAATTCGTAAAATACTAAAAGCAACAAACATTATAATAATGAATGAAACTAGTGCAGTAATAAATGGTTGAATGTAAAAATCAATTCCAAAAATTGTTGTTGGAGCACTAGCATCAGGATTTACACCAATGAATGATAGTAAGTGATTGATAATCGGTGTTACAAAACTTGCTGTGAATGAAGTTGCAACATCTTTAACTGCACCGGCAATCAAAAGACCGATAGCTACATCAATAAAAGTACTACCTAATAAAAATTGACGAAAATCATTAATAAATAACTTAATTCCTTTCATATTATCTCCCTTTTCTCTATTTTTCATGTTAATTATAACATAAAATTAAAAAAATAGAAAATGAAAAGAAAATTATTTCATATTAATTAAACTATAAAGTGTGCGAACTTCTTTTAATTTTAAATTGCGATATTCGCCTTCAGCTAATTTTTCATCTTTTAGATTAAAGTTAGCATATTTGATTCGGCGTAATTTAAGTGTATCTGCACCAATTGCTTTAAACATTTTTCTAATTTGTAAGTTTTTACCTTCAAAAATAGTAATTTCAACAGTTCCAATTCGCTTATTTTTATTGTATGTAAGTGGCTTGATTTTAGCAGGCATCGTCTTAACACCATCAATAACGATTCCGCCTTCAAGTTTTTTTAAGTCTAATAAAGAGTAGTTTCCACTTAATTTTGCAACGTAGGTTTTAGGAATTTTTGATTTTGGTTGAGTTAGACCATTAGTTAATGCACCATCATTTGTAACCAAAAGTAAACCACTAGTATTATAATCAAGACGTCCAACCGGATAGATTTTTAAATTCTCGTGAATTAAGTCAGTTACAATCGGACGATTAAAATTATCTTTACGTGAACAAATATATCCAAGGGGTTTATTCATTAGATAATAAACTTTTTCGTGATGATAGATAACCGCATTATCAACAATAATTTCATCACTTTCATCTACCTTTATTCCCATTTCAGTTACAATTTTTCCGTTAACTTTAACTAGACCATCAGCAATCATTTTTTCAGCTGTTCTTCGTGAATAATCAGAATTTTCAGCAATCATTTTCTGTAATCTTATTTTCATTTATTCTCCTTTTTATAGTTTTAACTATAAATATATCATTCTATTTATAACAAAATAATGTGTGAATGTGGTAAAATAGCAAGAATTAAAATAAAAATCACTTGCTAATTACTAATTTAGTGTTTATACTTAGAGAATAAAATTTTAAAATCAAAATAATTTTTGTTTAAAAACTTAATAAAAGTCTACAGTAAAAACACATAATTGAATTTAAAAGTTGTTATAATAATAACGAACGAGAAATAAATAGAACTGATAATTAGCTACAATATCAAAGAGGGGGATAATAATTATTAACTAATAATATAACTAGGTTAGTAAAGACTATTTATTCTTGTTATAATAGTAAATTAATAATATGAAACAAATCATATTTAGAGGAGAGACAGTGGATAAATTATATCAGAAAATTGGTTTAGTACTATTTGGGATGATTTTGGGAATGTTTAGTTTATATGTGGCAAGTACGACGGATTTTAATTTTAGTTTATCAAGAGATAAAGAAGAGGTAGTTATCAAAGCAGAAAATGATAATGGGACATTTGCAACAGATATTTATAATAATTATTCGCAAAGTGTTGTAAGTGTTGTAAACTTAAGACAAATGAGTATTCGTGATTTTTTCGGTAATGTCTACACAAGTGATGAGAAAGTTCAACAAGGTGTCGGTAGTGGTTTTATTTATAAGAAAGAAGATGGTTATTATTATGCAATTACAAACAACCACGTAGTTGCTGATTCGGATGAAATTAATATTGTTTTAAATACAAATGATGTAAATGAAGAAAATGTTAATGAAAATGTTCTTGATGCTTCAATTGTGGGTGTAAGTAAGACTTATGATGTAGCAGTAATTAAATTTAAATCCAAAAAGGAATTAACACCTGTTGAACTAGGACAAAGTGACAACTTACTTCCGGGACAAAGTGTCGTTGCAATCGGTTCTCCATATGGTACTGATTTTCAAGGAACAATTACAAAGGGAATTGTTTCATCAACAAATCGTGTGGTAAGTGACGAAGAGGGTAATCAACTTAATTATATTCAAACAGATGCGGCAATAAATCCTGGAAATAGTGGAGGTCCATTATTTGATGCTGATGGGCATGTAATTGGAATGAATACAATGAAAATTTCTGATATGCAATCGGATAATATGGGATTTGCAATTCCAATTGATAAAGTAATGGAGATTGTTCATAAAATCGAAGAAAACGAATAACAAAAAGCAAGAGGAGTACTCTTGCTTCTCTCAGTTTAATATGGAGGAATTATGGCGAAAATAAAATTAATGGATGAAAATTTAGCAAATAAAATTGCAGCAGGAGAAATTATTGAACGACCTTTATCAGTCGTTAAAGAGTTAGTTGAAAATGCAATTGATGCTGATGCTAACGTGATTGAAATTCACTTGAAAGAATCAGGGATTAGTGAAATTGAAATTATTGATAATGGTCAAGGTATGGCAAAAGTCGATTTAGAAATGTGTACTAAAAGGCATGCAACTAGTAAAATATATTCGGATAAAGAGTTATTTAAAATTGCAACTCTTGGATTTCGAGGAGAAGCATTAGCAAGTATTTTTGCGGTTAGTAAATTTAAAATTACAACAAGTATCGATGGGATTACGGGTTATGAACTTGAAAAAACTGGTGATGAAAGTTTTAATATTAGTGAAACATCAAGAAATAAAGGAACAACAGTTCGAATTAATAGTTTATTTTACAATACCCCTGCTCGTTTTAAGCATTTAAATAGTACTTACTACGAACTATCATTAATTATTAATTATGTTAATAAATTAGCATTAACTCAACCAAATATTAGCTTTAAATTAATAAATGATGATAATCAAATTATTCATACATTTGGAAATGGTGATTATTTAGGAGCAATCTCTCAAGTATATAGTCCTAAATTAGCAACAAAGATGATTGATATTAGTGCTGAGTCTGACAATTTTAAAATCACTGGCTTTTCATCACATCCAAATGCTACCCGAAGCAAGAAGAGTTATATTACGCTTGCGATTAATGGACGGATAATTCGAAATTATAATATAGAAAATGCGATTATTGATGGTTATGGAAAATTTCTTCATACAAATCAATTTCCAGTAACGATTCTTAATATTAATTTAGATTATGCTTTAGTTGATGTTAATATTCACCCAACTAAACAACAAGTAAAAATTTCTTTAATTGAAGAATTAGAAACACTAATCCGTCATGTTTTAGATCGTAAATTAAAAAGCCTAATGTATATTGCTCATAGTGATGAAGAATTAACAGAAGCCACTAATAATGATGCGGTTAAATTTGAAAATAGCCACTCATTTGCTGAACCTGAAAAGTCAGCTGAAATCTATAAGGTGGAAGCGAAAGAAGAACTAATCACAACTAATTATGATAATTTATCATCAGCATCAATTGAAAAGTTTGATTTATTTGCGGAACCAGACACAATTTTTGAAACGCCAAGGTTACCAAAATTAGAGTACATAGGTTCACTACAAAATACGTATTTATTATTTCAAAATGAAGAGGGACTATATATGTTAGACCAACACGCAGCTCAAGAACGTATTAATTATGAAATAATTTTAGCTAAATTTAAAAGTCGTGAATATTTATTTCAACAACTTCTTTCTCCGATTATAATTGAACTGCCAGCAAATGAATATTTACTAGTTAAAGATAAACTACACTTATTAGCAGATTTAGGGATTATAATTGAAGAATTTGGTCCAAATACAGTAAAAATAACGGAAATTGATAATTTTTATTTAAAAGCTGGTAATTTAAAAGTCGATATTGAAGTTATTTTTGATAAAATAATAAAGAGTAAGCAAGTAGCATTTGCAAGTTTATATGAAGATGTTGCGATTATGATGGCTTGTAAAAGTTCAATTAAAGCAAATCAATATTTAAATACAGTTGATGTAGAAGCACTGATTAATGATTTAAATGAGTGCGAACATCCATATACTTGCCCACATGGGCGACCAGTAATTGTTAATGTTACGTTTAAAGAAATAGAAAAAATGTTTAAAAGGATATTTGGTTAATGATTAAAATAAATGAAAATAGTGATGTGGTTGTAATTGTCGGTCCAACGAGTGTCGGAAAGACGGCACTTTCAATTGAGATTGCCAAAAAGTATAATGGTGAGATAATTAGCGGTGATGCTTATCAAGTATATCGAAAGATGGACATTGGAACAGCGAAGGTTACAAGTGATGAAATGCAAGGAATTGAGCATCATTTAATTGATATAATTGATTATCAAGATGAATACAATGTACAATTGTTTCAAAAACAAGCACGAGCGTTAATTGCTGATATCAAAGCACGTGGTAAATTACCGATAATTGCTGGTGGAACTGGATTATATGTTCAGGCTGTTTTGTATAACTATGAATTTGATACAAATGAAGAATATGAAACATTAAAACAAGCAAATGAATTAAAATCAAAGGGAGAGTTACAAGAACTAGTTAAAGGTTTCTCGGTTGATTTAAATGCTAGTGATTTTGAAAATCATAAACGACTTGTAGCAGTTGTAACGAAAAAAATGTTGGGAAATGACTTGAAAAAATCCGGAAAGACTCCATTTTATGATAGAATTCAAATGATTGGTTTAACATGTGAGCGGGAAAAACTTTATCAAAGAATTAATTTACGTGTTGATAAAATGGTAAATCAGGGTTTATTTAATGAAGTTGAACAATTTGAAGCAAATTATCAGTCTCAATTAGCAATTGGCTATAAAGAAATTCATGGTTTTCTTCGTGGTGAATACGATAAAGAGCATGCAATAGAATTAATTAAACGTAATTCTCGTCGTTTTGCCAAAAGGCAATATACATGGTATCGTAATAAAATGCCGCAAATTGAGTGGTTTGAATATAAGGAGGAAAAGTGGCAATCAGTCAAGAATTAATTGATGAAATAAATGTTCTTGCTCAGAAGAAAAAAGCGGGAACAATCACTGAAAGTGAACTAGAAAAACAAAAAGAATTAAGAGCAGAATATATTAAACAGTTTCGTGGTAATATGCGACAAATTCTTGATAATACAGATGTTTTAAAAGAATATAGTATTTCAAAATTTAATACAAATAAATCAGAATTATCAAAGTTTGATAATGATGATCGAATCGTACGAATTGAAAATAAAACAACAGAATATGTAATTACATATAAAGTTAATGAGATAACGCAAACAGAAATTATGAAAAAGTTAAAGGAGGATTAAGATGAGGAAAATCAATACAGAAACAGATGAAACAATTGAAAGGTTTTTTGTTGAAGCATTTAATTATATATTAGCACGTGAGGAAGTTGACTTAAAAAATGAAGGTTTAACGGATTTAACAGTAGTAGAAATTCATGTTTTAGATGCAGTAAATAAAGCATCTGCCGATAAGCCTGCAACAATGAAAGAAGTAGCAGATTTTCTTCATATTTCAAAGGGAAGTTTAACGGTATCATCAGATCGATTAATTAAAAAAGGATATTTAGTTAAAAAGACTGATGATAAAGACCGCCGCCGCAAATATTTAACTTTAACGGATAAGGGAAAAAATGTTTGTCAAGTTCATGATCAGTGGCATAAAAACCTAACAGCAAAGGCTGTTTCCCAACTTGAAGAAAATGAAGAGAAAATTTTAATCGAAGCCTTAAAGAAAATTATTGGGATGATGGGTGAATAAAAATTTAAAGATTGATATATTTGGAGAGAGTCATACAAAATATATTGGTCTTAGAGTAAGCCCAATGCCAGTTGGGTTTACTTTTAGTCTTGAACATATTTATGAACAGTTAAAGTTACGTCAAGGATTAGTTGAAATTAATACAAGTCGTCGTGAAATTGAAAAAATCATCTTTTTATCTGGAGTTAAAGAGCGAACCATTGATAAATCAGAAATTTGTTTTGTTTTAGAAAATAGTAATTATCGACCAAAAGATTATGAATTTGGTATTGTTCGTCCATCACATGCTGATATAGTTGGATATCAAATGCAAAAGGAAAAGTACTCCTATCAAGGTGGAGGTCAATTTTCCGGAAGATTAACTGCCCTTTATGTTGTACTTGGTGCAATTCTTGAGCAACTATATTTACAAAATGAGTCTAAACTAGAAGTTTATGGACAAATAAAGCAAATTTCTGAATTGATTGATACTGACATTATGGAATGTACAGAAAGTGAATTAAAGAGTTTAGACAGGCGTTTTCCAGTAATAAATCAAGATGTTAAAAAATCAATGATTATGTACTTAAGGTCAGTTAAAAAAAGTGGTGATTCACACGGTGCTAAATTAAAATTTCGCTTAGATAATTTACCAGTTGGAGTAGGCGGAATGTATTTTTCTAGTTTTGAATCGATTTTGAGCAAAAATCTTTTTGCGATTGGCGGAGTTAAAGGAATTAGCTTTGGTGATGGATTTGAATATCAAAATCAACTAGGAAGTGAAAGTAATGATGAACTTTACTATGAAAATAACAAAATTTTTGCTAGGACAAACCACCAGGGAGGAATAAATGGTGGATATACCAATGGCATTCAACCAGTATATTTTGAGGTTGTTATCAGACCAACACCGACAATTTTCAAACCCCAACATACGGTTCGCCTAACCGAATCTGGTTTTATTAATTATCAATTACAGATTAAAGGAAGGCATGATAGTTTTATTGCTAATCGAATATCAGTTGTGATTCAAGCAATGATTTATATAAGCTTATATGAAATGGAATTATAAAGGAGTGATATGAATGTTATCGAGTTGAAAAATGTAAAAGTAAAATATGAGAATGAAGAATTATTTTCAGACTTGAATATTAGTTTTAAGTCTGGAAAATTTTATACTCTACTTGGACCAAGTGGATGTGGAAAAACAACTATTTTAAATTTAATTGCAGGATTTAAGACTGCTGAAAGTGGAGAAATTTATTTACAAAATAAAAATGTTACAAATATTAGTGCAAATAAGCGGGAAGTAAATACAGTTTTTCAAAATTATGCTCTGTTTCCCCATTTAAATATTTATGATAATGTTGCTTTTGGTTTAAAATTAAAAAAAGAGCCAAAGGCAAGTATCGATAAAAAAGTTAAAGAGTATTTAAAACTTGTCAATTTAGCAGGATATGAAAAACGCAGTATTAATGAATTATCTGGTGGACAAAAACAGCGAGTAGCAATTGCCCGTGCCTTAGTCAATGACCCTAAAGTTCTTTTACTTGATGAACCGTTAAGTGCACTAGATTTAAAACTCCGAACAGAGATGCAATATGTACTTAAAGAAATTCAAGAACGATTACAAATTACTTTTATTTTTGTAACTCATGATCAGGAAGAAGCATTAGCATTATCTGATTATATTTATGTAATGAATAATGGAAAAATTGAACAATTAGGAGAACCAAAAGCAATTTATGATGAACCAAATAACCGTTTTGTTGCTAATTTTATCGGAGAGTCAAATATCTTTGGAGCAACTTATGTTTCTACGAAAAGACTAAAGTTTAATGATGAAATTTTAGTGTGTGTAGATGAAGGGTTTGAGGAGAATGAACCAGTTGAAATTGTAATTAGACCAGAAGATATTGTTATATCAACGGTTAGTGGAAAATATAAAACAACAATAATCTCAAGTATTTTTCGGGGGATGAATTACGAAATAGTTGCTGAAGATGAACTTGGTCATAAATGGCTTGTACACACGATTAAAGATTACGCGATTGGTTCGCAAATTTATCTTGATTTTGGACCAGAAGATATCCATGTAATGAAGGTAGTAGATGATGAAAAATAAATATTTTAATATAATATTTTTGAGTTGGCTATTCGTGTTTGTCGTAGTCCCAATTATTTTGGTTATTGCCAATTCATTTGTTGATATTGATGGAAATCTAACAATTTCAAATTATCAAACATTTTTTTCAAATACATATATTCAGATGACAATAAATTCATTTATTATTGCTATTTTAATTACAATTATTAGTATGTTTATATCGTATTTAACAGTTATGGCTCTTGCTGATCATAAGCATGCAAGTTTAATTTTGATTTTACTAATTCTCCCATCGTGGATTAATGTATTATTAAAAACATATGCGTTCATGGGAATTTTAGGAACAAATGGATTGATTAACTATATCTTAAATTTCTTAAAATTACCACCTGCCGAATTATTATTTAATATTTGGGGATTTTTAATTGTAGCAGTCTATATTTATGTACCATTTATGATTTTCCCCCTTTATAACGCATTAAAGCAAATTGATAAATCTTATCTTCATGCTGCTGAAGACTTAGGGGCAAATAAATTCTTAATTTTTGTTAAAATCATTTTACCGTTGTCGAAAGAAGGAATTTTCACTGCATTTCAGTTAGCATTTATTCCATCACTATCATTATTCATGATTACAAGATTAATTGCAGGTAATAATATTATTACGCTAGGAACTGCAATTGAGCAACATTTTATGGTAACTGGTAATTGGCCAATGGGATCAGCAATTGGAACGATTTTAATATTGATTTTAATTGCAGTAATGATGGTATCAACAAAATATCGCAAACAAATGGAGGATGATTATGAATAAAAAATTAGCAAATAGCGTTATCTTCTTAATGTTTATCTTTTTATATTTACCAATATTTTATTTGGTTTTTTATTCATTTAATGCCGGAGTTTCAATGGGAAATTTTGAAGGATTTTCTTTGATTTGGTATGAAGAATTATTTCGTGATACCCGAATGATTACAGTAATTATTAATACGTTTTTAATTGGTCTACTTAGTGCTTTTATTTCAACAATTTTTGGAATTATTGGTGCATTTTCAATTACATCAATCAAAAATCGCAAATTTCGCTCATTTATAGAATCAATCAATTCTATTTTTATTGTTTCACCTGATGTAATTATTGGTATCTCATTTTTATTATTATTTACATTTTTGCAAATACCACTTGGATTTTGGAGTGTTTTAATTGCACATATTGCCTTTAGTGTGCCAATAGTTGTTATCATGATTTTACCCAAATTAGAAACAATTGATAAAAATATTATTAATGCTGCTCGTGATCTTGGGGCTACAAATCAACAAATAATTAAAGAAATAATAATGCCACTAATTACTCCAGGAATAATTGCCGGATTTTTAATTGCATTTACTTATTCAATTGATGATTTTGCGGTAACATTTTTCGTAACAGGAAATGGATTTAGTACCCTTGCTGTTGATATTTACGCAATGGCTCGTCAGGGAATAAGTCTGAAAATTAATGCCTTGAGTACAATTATTTTTGTTATTACTTTAGGATTATCACTTTTATATTACCGCATTGAGCTGAAGCGAGTTGATCGAGATGAATAAATTATTGAAAAATTCTGTTATAATTTTAGGATTAATTGTTGGATTATTTTTACTTAAAGAACAGATTAATGATAATGATCAAACCTCAAGCGATAATGTTGTAAATGTCTATAATTGGGGTGAATATATTGATCCGGAATTAATTACTGAGTTTGAACAAGAAACTGGATACAAGGTTGTATATGAAGTTTTTGATTCAAATGAAGCGATGTATACGAAAATTAAAAGTAATGCTGGTGATTATGATGTAGTTGTTCCATCTGAGTATATGCTTGAGAAAATGGAAAAAGAAGATTTGTTAATTCCGTTAAATCATGAAGAAATCCCAAATTTCAGTTACGTTGATGAAGACTATTTAAATCCAGCTTTTGATTCTGGTAATGTATATTCTGCTCCATATTTTTGGGGAACAGTTGGTATTATTTATAATACAAGCTTAACTGACTTAACATTTGAATCTTGGAATGATTTGTGGGATGAAAGTCTTAATAATAATCTATTTTTAGTAGATGGAGCACGAGAAATAATCGGAATGGGTTTAAATGTAAATGGATATTCATTAAACTCAACGAATAAAGTTGAACTTGAAAAAGCTCAAAATAAGTTGTTTACATTAAAGCCAAATGTTAAAGGAATTATTGGAGATGAAATTTTGACATTAATGCCAAATGGCGAAGCAAAAGCAGCTGTAACTTGGTCAGGAAGTGCAGCAGACATGATGTGGGAAAATGAAGACCTTGATTATTCAGTCCCAAAAGAGGGTTCTAATATTTGGGTTGACAGTTTAGCCATTCCAAAAACATGCAATAATGAAAAAGGCGCAAATGCTTTCATTAATTTTATGTTAAAACCTTCTTCATTAGCAAAGAATGCAGAGTATGTTGGTTATTCAACACCACTTAAAAATCCTGAAAATTATATGGATTTAGAAATAGTTAATGATGAACGCTTTTATCCACCAAAAGCAGTTGTGGACAAGTTAGAATACTATGAAAATTTAGATCCAGAAATGTTACAATATTATAATGATATTTTCTTAGAATTTAAGATGAAAAAATAATGAAAAACACTTGAAGTTAATTAAAAAATTAATTTTGAGTGTTTTTTTCAAATTTAAATAATCGAAAAAAAGTATTAAAGGAGTTAACAATACTATTATTTAGTGCGAATTAACAAACAATCAAGAAATTTAACGGATAGGGCAATTGTGTTCGAATTAGCCACCGAATAATTTTATTTTAATGTTAATGTAAATTTGTTGATTATAGTAGTGAAAGTACGTATTAATAAGCGAAAACTATAATTTTAATGAATCGAATCAAAAACTGAAAATGTTAACTTTACTGAAATTGAATTTACGCATGGGGCAATATTTTAAAAAAAAGATAGTAAATTTATTGATAAGATGTAGTTTTTTTAATAATGCTGTGTTATAATATCAATAGAACTTTTTAGTTCGGAGGGAAAGAATGAGTGAAAAAAAGAAAAAAATTGACAAAATTTTTTTAATAATTACCTTAATAAGTTTTTTAACTTTTTTATTTTTGCCTGAATACGGATTAGATATCGTATTAGGCGTAGTTTTAGGATTTGTTGGACCAAGTTTTGCTTTTATGATGTCACTTCGACGTCTTGAATCAGAAAAATTTAAATCGGTTTATACAAATCTATTTAAAAACATTATTGTTTACGTAATAATAATGTTTATTACAATACAAATAAGTAACATAGCGTTTGCTTTTTGTGTAATTACACTAACTGTGTATCGTTATTTATTTATAAATGCATTACGCAGGTGAAAGGAGGAATAGATGGATATAACAGTATCACCTTCATATGTAACTGCAATGTTAGTATTTCTAATATTTGGAATTTTTGTGTGGTATGCGGGCTATAAAATCAGAAAATATGACCCACTACATGCAACATCAACATTTCAAGTAATTATCGAAATGATTTTCGAGTTTTTCGGAAATGTTGTTGCAGACATTGTTGGGGAAAAGTATCGCGAAAAATTAACATCAGTAGCAATGACAATGTGGATTACAATCTTTTTGTCAAACATTGCCGGACTATTTTTGATGAAAGAAGCAGCACTTGATTTTAACTATACGCTAGGATTAATTATGTTTGCTTTTTTATTCTGGAATGGCTATGCAATTTATTTAGTCGGATGGAAAGCATTTTTCGGTCAATTTGGTGATCCATTTAAAGTAATGATTCCACTTGATATTATCGGATTTATTGCCAAACCCTTATCGCAGACAATGCGTATTTTTGGGAATATTTTAAGTGGTGTTATCTTTGTAGGATTAATTACTGGTTTACCAGGAGCAATAGCAGAGATGAATTTAACTCTTGGTATTATTACTATGCCAATATTTATGGCATTGGTAGGTACATTATCTTTCTATTTTTCACTATTTGGACCTTTTATTCAATCAATGGTATTTACGTATTTAACGTTAGTAAACTTATCATTATTAATTAACGAGGAGGAATAATTATGGATATAGCAACAGGATTAGTAGCAATTGGAGCAGGATTAGCAGTAGGATTAACAGGAATCGGATCGGGAATTGGTGAAGGAAAAGCGGTTGCTTCTGCATTTGAAGCAATGTCAAGAAACCCAGAAATGAAATCAGAAATTAGAAGTAATATGTTTGTTGGGGTAGCGATGATCGAGTCTGCCGTAATTTATGGTTTCGTAATAGCATTAATGTTAATTTTCATGAAAATGTAATATTAAAAAGGAGGAAAAATGGATTCAGTAAATGTTAATATTGATATTCTTCAAGTTATTTTAGTAGCTGGAGCAACAACATTTTTAATCTTTTTTATTAATAAATATACGCAAGCAGGATTTAAAGAATATATTGCTAAAAGAAAAGCATATATTAATAATACAATTGATAAAACACGATTAGATGCGGAGGCAGCTGAAAAGACATTATCTGATATTAAAGTTCAAGAACAAGATATTCGTCAAAAAAGAGCAACTATTTTAGACCGTGCTAAAGAAGAAGCAACGTCAGAAAAAACTGAGATAATTAAAGCTTCAAAAGAAGAAGCGCGTTTAATTATTGAAAAAGCTAATTTAGAAATTACGCAAGAAAAAGAACGTGTACAATCAGAACTTTCTGCTGAGATGATGGATCTTGTAAATGCAGTAAGTGCAAAGTTTATTGCACAAAATATCACAGAAGAAGAGGAAATGGCATTAATTAATCAAGCAATTGGAAAAGTAAATGAAAACTAGCAGTATTGCAATTGATTATGCTAAAGTCTTCTATGATGTTTGTGAGGAACGAAATATTGTTGATGAAGTTTTATATGATATCAAAGCATTAATCAAGATGTCAGAAGAGAATTTAGATCAACTATTTTCAATTCCGATAATTACAAGAAAAATGAAAAAAGAGCTTTTAGATGAATTAACTAAAGCAAATATTCATGCAGAAGTTATTAATTTACTGAAGGTTCTTGTTGATAATGATGAATTTAAAATTTTCAATGAAATTTTAGTAGAATATCAAAATATTTATCAAGAAAAAAGAAACATTAAAATTGTGCATATAACTACAGCACGAAAACTATCATCAAATGCCATTGATAATATACGTGTACAGTTAGAAGCCAAATTTAATTCATATGTTGTAATTATGACAACAATTAATCCAGAAATAATTGGTGGAATTAAAATCGAGTATTCTGGAAAAGAAATTGATAATACAATTTTAAATCAATTAAACAAATTAAAAAAACAATTTAACTAGAGAGGTGAAAAAATGGCTTTAAAAACAGAGCAAATCTCTTCAATTTTAAAAGAAAAAATTAAAGACTATAATCTTGATCTAGAATTAGAGGAAACTGGTGAAGTTGTCCAATTATCTGATGGGGTAGCAGTATGTTACGGACTTGATAATTGTTTTTACGGTGAACTAGTAGAATTTGAAACTGGAATTAAAGGAATGGTTCTTAACTTAGAAGAAACAAGTGTCGGAGTAGTTTTATTTGGAGACCAAACATTAGTTAGTCAAGGGATGAAAGTAAAACGTACTGGAAAAATCATGCAAATCCCAGTTGGGGATGAAATGATTGGACGTGTTGTAAATCCACTTGGAGAAGCAATTGATGGTAAAGGGGAAATTGTTACAAGTAAAACAAGCCCAGTTGAAAAAGTTGCCTCAGGTGTAATGTCACGTCACAGTGTTGACCGACCATTAGAAACAGGAATTAAAGCAATTGATTCAGTAATTCCTGTAGGAAAAGGACAACGTGAGTTAATCATTGGAGATCGTAAAAGTGGAAAAACACAAATTACAATTGATTCAATTATTAATCAAAAAGGAAAAGATGTACTATGTGTTTACGTAGCAATTGGTCAAAAACAATCGACAGTTGCCAACATTGTACATAAATTAGAACAAGCAGGAGCAATGGAATATACGACAATCGTATTGGCAGGAGCAAGTGATTTAGCACCTCTACAATACATTGCACCATATTCTGGAGTAACAATTGCAGAAGAATGGATGGGACAAGGAAAAGATGTACTAATCGTTTATGATGATTTATCAAAACACGCATCAGCATATCGTACATTATCACTATTACTTCGTCGACCACCAGGTCGTGAAGCTTATCCAGGAGATGTATTTTATTTACACTCACGTTTACTTGAACGTGCAGCACAATTAAATTCAGACCTAGGTTCAGGAAGTATTACTGCACTTCCAGTTGTTGAAACTCAAGCGGGAGATATCTCAGCATATATTCCAACCAATGTAATTTCAATTACTGATGGGCAATTATTCTTGATGACTGATTTATTTAATTCAGGTCAAAGACCGGCAGTTGATCCAGGTTTATCAGTATCACGTGTAGGTGGTAGTGCTCAACAGGGAATCATTAAAAAATTAAGTGGTTCAATCAAACTGGAACTTGCACAATTCCGTGAATTAGAAGCATTTACGAAGTTTGGTTCAGACTTGGATGAAAATACAATGAAAGTAATCGAGCATGGTAAAAGGTTAATGGAAGTGTTAAAGCAAGATGCCAACTCACCACTAACGCTTGCCGAAAAATCAGCAATTCTTTATGCGGTAAACTATGGTCATTTAGTTGATGTACCAGTTGAAGAAGTTCGTCAATTTGAAGAAAATATGTATCGATTCTTAAATAATCAAAATCAAGATTTAGTTGAATTAATCAATAAAGAACAAAAATTAACTCAAGAAGTTGAAACAAGACTTGAAAAATTCATTAATGATTTTAAAAGAGAGATATAATGAGTTCTTTAATCAAAACAAAAACAAGATTAAGTTCAACAAAGTCAACACAAAAAGTAATTAAAGCGATGGAACTAGTTGCTTCAAGTAAAATTAAAAAAGCGCGTGAACGTGCACAAAACATTGAATTTTACTATGAAACAACGCTTGATTCAATGGTTAATTTATATCAATATCAAGAAATTAAAAATCGATTAGTTAAAAAAAATTCGACTAATAAAACATTAATTATTGGAATCACGTCAGATATGGGTCTATGTGGTCCTTATAATGCTAATGTTTTAAAAGAAGTATTACGTTTAAATAATCAATTAGATGAAGTCGAAAATATTATGATTGGTTCAAAGGGTGTTGGAAAATTAGAATATGAAAACATTCCAATGTTAAAGAAAATAACTAATTATAATGGAATCTCGGAATTAGAAATGGCATGTGATATTGTTGATATAATTGTTGATTTATCACATAAATTAGAAATATGCGATGTTAAAATTGTGTATACTAAATTTGTAAATCCAATTCAACAAGATGTTGAAGTTATTGATTTATTCAATATTGAATCAAAATTAAAAAATCGCGAATTACGACCAGAACTTTTAATTGAACCTAATGAAGAAGTTGTATTTGACCATTTATTACGTCAGTATTATGTATCAATGATGTATACAGCAATTTTAAATTCGTTTGCATCAGAACATTCATATCGTCGTAATTCAATGGAAACTGCAAATAAAAACTCATTAGAATTAATTGAAAATTTAAATTTAGAAATGAATAGAATTCGTCAAGCAATGATTACACAAGAAATATCAG
>CAZFWW010000018.1:0-19872 GCA_964522645.1 uncultured Mycoplasmatales bacterium | reverse complement strand
GAGTTGGGACATTTTTATGTTTGTATATTTAAGACATTATCACGTTTGCTTAATACTTTTTGTTTTTTTTTTAAAATTACTTTGACTTTTATTAATTTTTTGTTATAATATTTCTGTTGATGTCCTGGTAGCTCAGCTGGATAGAGCAACGGCCTTCTAAGCCGTCGGTCGGGGGTTCGAATCCCTCCCAGGACGCCATTTTTTGTTTTAACAAAAATTAGTACGTTGATACAATAATATTTCAATATAAATAATCTTATATGAGCGTAAATATAATTTAACTATAAAATCTCTCTCCGTAATGGAGGGGGATTTTTAAATTTATCTACATATTTTTGTAAAACATTTTAACTTATTTGTGTATAAACATTTACGTTTTTTAATTAAATGATATAATATATATGTAGGAACATTAGAGTATAATAGTACATATTGTACGGTCGGGGGAGGATAATTATACTATGGTTCTTATAGAATACACCGACAATAAGGATTATCATGAAGAAAATATTTACTACCAGTTTAGTTTTTTCCATTATTTTATTTACAGGTTTTATGCTAACAAACAATAAAAATGAGAATTTAATCTCAACAAGTTATAAACCCGAAGATGATGGATATACATATGTTACTACCGAAGTTGATAGTGTTATTAGTTCATCCGTAGAAGAATTCCAAGCCAAGTACTCTCATTCACTTGCTTTAGTATCAGTAAATGAAACGTTAGAAGAAAGTTATAATTATCCAGTAAAATATGGAACTGAAGATGTTGATTCTTCGCAAATGTTTAGTATTACTGATGCCACTGTAACTCAAACAATTGAAGGCGAGAAACTAGATGAAAATATTAAGATTTTATCTTATGTAAATTATGATAATACTACACAAACTGTTAATACCTTTGGTCAAAGAGCATTGCTCCCAAATCACGAATATGCTTTATATATATCACCTGTATCTGGAGAAGATATGGAATATTTAGTAAGTCTGGGAGTACCAGAATCAGAGCTTGCAAACATCTATTCTATAAGTGATGGTTCTCTCGGAACAATTGATTTATCAAACAAAACTGAAGAACCATTAGAAAATGTTGCCAAAAAAGCAATCGAACGAAATCAAAAATAAATATTAATCCCCAAATTTATTTAACATGAAATAAACTTAATACCTTAAAAATAAATATTTTTAAGGTATTTTTCTTTTAAACATTGCTTTTTTAAGTCCACATTTAAATTTTGTCCAAAATGGACTTAAAAAATTAGTATCATATCGATGTGTAACTTTTGAGAGTTAATGTTAGGAGTGGCTATGGAATATTTTCCGCCTATGGATATGTTAAAGAAAAATGGACACTATATTAATAGTAAAATACCTAGTATATTAAAAGATGATATATGGAAAAGAAAAATTGCACCAGCAATTATCGAAGAATTTAATTTCAAATTATTTAAAGATGTTTATTACAATAATACTTGTACAACAACTTTAAATGGAGAAAATCGTAAAAAATTACGAGTTGAAGAAATCAAATTTTTACAAATATATTTCTCTTATAACAGTTTTAGTAAATTATCTAGGGATCTTTCAATGAGTTTAAATCAAAAAGAACTACAATTAATATATTCATTTTTATCAGATAAAAACATTACCAAATAATAATTTATTACATATCGGTATCGGTTGTTACACATGAGAGCAGATAAAGAACTATATATTATCAATAACCTTCTGAACCGAACTAGTAATACAAAATTAAAAAGATCCAACAAAGAAAATTCTTTGTTGGGTCTTTTTAGTTAATGCTCTTGGAGTTTATTTTTTTAACATTTGAGTTAATATATATTTAATTTTGGCCTCTGTTGATAATGATAAATCTGTCGTTTTTAAATGTTTTTTAATTTCCGCTTGTTTATATCCTAATGCCAATAATGCTTCCATTACATCTTCACTATCGTTATCAATAATTGGTTTTTTAATATCAACCTTTTTCAAATCACTAAGATCATACTTATTTGCTAGATCTAAAACAATTTGACTTGCTGCTTTCTTTCCTATTTTAGGAAACTTTTGAAGGTATATAACATCTTCTTGAATGATTGCTTGTTTAATCTGGTTTGAATCGCCTGTTGCCATCATTGCAAGAGCCGTTTTTGGACCTATTCCTTTAACACTTATTAAATCTTGGAACATTTCCTTGTCACCATTAACATCAAATCCATAAAGAGTATTACTATCCTCACGAATAATCTGGATAATATAAATTTTCTTCTCTTCATTAACTAAATATGAAAACGGGTTTGAAACCTCGATAAAATAACCAATCCCGTTGTTATCAACTGTAATACCTTTTGGAGTTATTTCGGTAATTATTCCTTTTATATAACTATACATATTCCTACCCTAAATTGTAATATACTTCTTGAACATCGTCATTATCTTCTAAAATTTCAACTAAATTCATTACTTTTTCTGCTTCAGCATCATTTAATTCAACTTCCATCGTTGGAACCATTGTAATTTCTGATTTAACATAACAATTAACAACATTCAAATTGTCAATACTTTCTTTAACCTGACTATAACTAGTCGTACCAGTTGTAATAACTATCACATCATCATCAAGTTTTGCATCTTCAATGTCAAACTCCATTATTTCCAGAATAAACTCTTCTGCGTCCATCTGAATTTCTGATTTTTGAATAACAATTTGTCCTAAACGATTAAATAAGTAGCTTACTGATCCGTCGGCACCAAGATTTCCACCACGTTTTGAAAATGTTGATTTAACAAAAGAAGCTGTACGGTTACGATTATCAGTTAAACAATATACCATTACTGCAACACCATTTGGCCCATAACCTTCATACATTATTTCTTCATAATTTTCACCAGATCCGCCACCTTTAGCACGATCTATTGCTCGATTTATATTATCCTTCGGCATAGATTCCTGACGTGCTTTTTCAATTGCTGCACGTAACTTAGCATTTGTATCCGGATTTGGATCACCATCTTTTGCTGCTACATAAATTTCTTTTGCTAATTTTTGAAATATCTTTCCTCTTTTTGCGTCTTGAGCACCTTTTCGGTGTAAATTGTTTTTCCATTTTGAATGTCCTGCCATGCTACCTCCTATTTATCTTCATTACGATTTTTAAATACAAAGCTTAACTTAATTCCTTCTAAGCTAAATGACTTTTTAAAATAATTTTCTAAATATCTACGATATGAGAAGTGAACTAACTCTTTATTATTAACAAAAATTAAAAACTTCGGTGGTTTAGAATTGATTTGAGTTCCATAATAAAATCGAACTGGTTGTCCTTTATGTGATGGGTGAACCTTACTTGAAACTGCTTCATTTAAAACATTATTTACTTGAGACGTTGTAAATTCTCTCGTATATTTATCGTATAAATCATTAATTTCTGGTAAGATTTTATTAACTCCACGACCTGTTTTTGCTGACATAAACAATACTTTTGCATCACTAATAAATGGCATTTCTGCTTTTAATTTTCCTTCAAATAACTTTTGCGTATTTGTTTCTTTTTCAACTAAATCCCATTTATTTACAATTACAATTACCGGTTTTTTTTGTTCTAAAGCATATCCTAATACCCTTTTATCTTGCTCAATAATTCCATTATCTGCATCAATTAACCATAAGATAATATCACTATTTTCAATTGCTTTTAACGAACGCAAAACGCTATATTTATCAACTTTTTCGTAAATTTTTCCACGTTTCTTAATTCCTGCTGTATCAATAATTTTATATTTTTGCTCATCAAGACTAAATTCATAATCAATTGCATCTCTTGTTGTACCTTCAATATTTGAAACAATTGATCTTTCTTCTTTCACCATCGCATTAAATAAAGATGATTTTCCAACATTCGGACGACCAATTAAACTAAAATTAATCACCCCTTCATCCTGTTCTTCTTCATCTTCAATAAATGGATGAATGATATCTAAAACATCATATATCCCATTTCCGTGAACTGATGAAATTGGAATAACATTTTCAAATCCAAATTGATAATATTCATACATGTTATCACGAATTGTTGCATTATCAACCTTATTTACTACAACAATAATGTCTTTTTTCTTTTTTCTAAGTATATTTGCAATTATTTCTTCTTCTTTTGTAATTGAACTTTGTCCATCTACTACAAATAAAATTAAATCACTTTCATCCATGGCTATTTCTGCTTGAATTTTGATTTCTTCATTAAAATCTTCGTGTTCAAGCGTAATTCCACCAGTATCAATTACATTAAAAGTCTTATTATTATATTCAACTTTTTCATACAATCGATCACGAGTTACACCAGGAAAATTTTCAACAATTGCTTTTTTTGATTTTGTTAGTCGGTTAAAAAATGTTGATTTTCCAACATTCGGGCGACCAATTATAGCTACTGTAAAACTCATTTATTTCTCCTTTTTATTCATTAATAATTTTGTATACTTCTGCGCATACTTCTTCAATTGTTAGCATACTACTATCAATTTCTATTGCATCATCAGCTTTTTTTAACGGAGATTCTTTTCGGGTACTATCAATTTCATCCCTTTTAATAATATCATTTAGTATTTCTTCATATGTTTGAGCATCTTCTTTTCCTTGGTTTTGTTCAAACCTTCTTTTTGCTCTTACTTCAGGACTAGCTGTTAAAAAGAACTTATAATCAGCACTCGGAAATACTACTGTCCCAATATCACGTCCATCTAATATACAATCTGTTTTCTGACCAATTTCTTGTTGTTTTAATACTAAAAACTCTCTAACTACTTTTTGGGCGGCAACTACTGATACATTTTGTGTAACATTAACCGTTCTTATTTCTTTATTTACTAATTTATCATTTAAATAAAAATTTTCGCCATCAATTCTCATATCTATTTTATTTAATACCGAAGCAATGGCTGCTTCATCATTTAAATCAATATCATTACTTAACAAATAAAATGTACACATACGATACATTGCTCCCGTATCTAAGTAATTAATCCCATTTTGTTCTGCAATTAATTTTGCAATTGTACTTTTTCCACTTCCTGCTGGACCATCTAAAGCAATTATCATTTATCTCCTTTTATAGCATATTTAGTACATTAAACATCAAAAATATTACTAATATTACAAGTATTATTGTTAATACTTGATCTACCACATTTCCTTGTTTTGGTTGTTTAGAACTTGATTTTTTGGCTTTCTTCGGCTTTTTTTCCTTAGTTTTTGCTTTTGGTTTAGTTTCTGACTTAATTACAGTTTTACTATCCTTCTCTATTTTAGGCTCTGGATTAGTAACTTTTTCTTCAGTTTTTGTTTCTACATTAACCTTGCTCACTTTTTCAGAAATCACCTTTTCTTCACTTGGAACATTTTCAACCTTTGTATCTGTAAGTTCAATATCATCTAACTCTATTTGCTCTTCTTCGGCAATTTCAAGTGTTTGGGTAAGTTCTTCTGTGTTTAATTCTTGAGTCTTATAATCATCTATTTCCTCGATAATTTGATCTATTTCTTCATGATCAAACTCAACATTATCATCATTATCAATTTCTTGCTTATCGTCTTTTGCCAATAATTCTGTTAATGTTTCTAAGCCAAATTCATGAATTTGCTCATTATATTCACGTAACATATCCTCATCTTCTACTTCAATGTCAACTTCTTTTTCAACTACTACTTCCATTGTTGTAATATCTTCTTCGATTTCTATTTCATCAAGCTTAGTCATGTAACCATCTAAAATATTTACCAATTTTTCTGTTGAAGTTATTGTGTCATCACGTAAATTCTCTAATGATTCAATTTTATTATAAATATCATTTTCGAGACTTTTCTTAATTTCATCTACCCTTGAATTACTCATTTCACTCCTTTTCTTCGATTAACTGGATATTTGCTCCAATTCCTTGTAACTTTTCAATTATCGAATCATAACCACGAAGGACATGTGTTATATTATTAACTGTTGTTGTTCCTTCGGCTATTAACCCTGCAAAAATTAATGCAGCACCGGCACGTAAATCTGTCGCCATTACATCTTGACCAACTAATTCTGATCCTCCATTAATTACTGCTTTACCGTATATTTCATTCTTCTCTACTTCAATACTTGCCCCCATATTATTTAAATATGCACAGTGACGGAATCGATCTGGATATATTGTTTCAATTACTGTATTCTCGCCTGGTACTTGTGTTAAAAGTGTAATAAAAACTTGTTGTAAATCTGTTGCAAAAGATGGATACACTCCGGTCTTAATTGATACTGGATTTAATTTTTCTTCACGATTAATAACCGTTACACTTTCAGCATTTACTTCTAAATTTATTCCGATTTCTTTTAACTTAGAAATAAGACCATCTAAGTGTTCCGGAATAATATTATTAACCGTTACGTCTTCACCTAATAATGAGGCAATCATTAAATATGTTCCTGCTTCAATTCTATCTGGTACAACTTGGTGAAAACATCCATTTAAAACTGGAGCACCTTCAATTCTAATTTCGTCCGTTCCTGCTCCTGTAACATTTGCACCCATATTATTTAATAATGTTGCAACATCAACAATTTCTGGTTCTTTTGCAGCATTCTCAATTAATGTTTCACCTTCAGCCATACTTGCTGCAAGCATTAAATTGATTGTTGCTCCAACTGATGGGAAATCAAGAAATACATTTTTTCCTTTTAGGTTTCCTTGAACCTCGATTTCAATAACTGTATTTTCTTTTTCTTCATATTGATTTACACTACATCCAAGTGCTTCAAATCCCTTGATGTGTAAGTCAATTGGTCGTGGTCCTAAAAAACACCCTCCTGGTAGTAATAACTTACATTTTTTATAACGTGCAATCATTGCACCCATAAAGTAGTATGATGCTCTAAATGCTGTAATTTCATCAATTAATAAATCTTTATATTCAACATTTTGATTGTCGATTATCATGATTTTTTTCCGTCCTTGTGTTGAAATTATCACATTTGATCCTAGATGTTCCAAAATTGTTTTAAGCATGTGCACATCACGAATATCGGGTACATCTTCAATTGTTACAACTTGATTAGTCATCACTGACCCAATAATTAGTGCTAATACAGAATTTTTCGCACCTGAAACGTGAATGTTACCTGTTAATTTATTTTGTCCTTCTATTTTAAAATATTTATTCATTCTTTTACTCCTAATTTATCTTCCAATTAATTATCGATTTATTCAACACTTCACATCCATTTTCTCTTACTACTAAATCCTGTTCAACTCGTACTCCTCCAAGTCCTTCAACATAAATACCTGGCTCAATTGTGATTATCATTCCTGGTTCTAAAACTTGCTCAGACATATATGATACTGTCGGCGCTTCGTGTACTTCAAGACCAACTCCATGTCCTGTCCCGTGAATAAATTTATCACCATAACCCATTTGAGCAATGTAGTCACGTCCAACTTTATCAACATCTTTACACTTCACTCCAGCTTTAACTACATCAATTTGCATTAACATTGCCGTTTTAACAATTTCATGAATTTTAATGATTTCCGGTTCTGTTGGTTCTCCTAAAACAAATGAACGTGTCATATCTGAACAGTATCCTTTGTATTGACAACCAAAGTCAAGTGTAATCATGTCACCTTCTTTAATAACATAATCAGTTGCACTTGCATGTGGTAATGCTCCATTTGCACCCGCAGCAACGATTGCTGAAAAACTTTGAGCCTCTGCACCATGTAAAATATGATAGTTTTCTGCCATTAATTTTAATTCTAGTTCACTCATTCCTGGTTTTGCATTTGCTATAACATGGCTAAATGCTGCATCAGTTAAAGCAACTGCTTCTTTAATGATTTCTATTTCTGATTCTGTTTTACATTCTCTTAATTTTTCTACTACACCATCAAATTCAACAATTTCTTTATTAGCAAGTTCTGCTTTCATTGCATTGAACTTTGCTACTGTCATTGCTGATGTTTCAAAAGCAATACGCTCAAATTGATTTAAAATTTCTAAAACTGTTTTAACATATCCCATATTGCTTTCGATGATAATTGTCTCTATTTCTGGATTAGTAATTTCAGTTTTAACTTGCGTTTTATAACGTCCATCTGTTATGAAGTAAATTTTATTTTGAGTAATAATTACTTCTGATGTTGTTCCACTAAACCCCGTAAAGTATCTTTTGTTATAATGATTTGTAATCCAAAATGCTCCAACTTCTTGTTCTTTTAAAATGTCATAAATTTTCATTTTTTCTCCCTTATCTTATTTTCATTTTCTTTTCAAATCTATCGATTTTTTCATTCTCGCCTACTAATACTAATAAATCATTTTCCTTAATAATTGTATCACGTTCTGGAATTATCAAATCACGACCGCGTTTGATACAAACAATGTTAATCCCATAATTTTTACGTAAATTAATTTCGTAGATTGTACGATCATGAAGGAATTTACAATAATTATTTGCCTCAATCGTTTCCATGCGAATTCCATCGGCAATATCAATGTAATCCAAAATCATATCGTTACTTAATTTAGCGGCTAATCGTCGTCCCATATCAGCCTCAGGACGAACAATGCGCTCAACCCCAATTTTTTCTAATATTTTTGCGTGTGAATCACTTGTTGCTTTAGCAATTATTGTTTTACACCCTATGTTTTGAAGGCTTAAACAAGTTAATAACGATTCTGTCATACTTGATTCACCCATTCCAACAATTACTACATCAATGTGGTCAATTGAAGCTTGTCTTAATGCTTTTTCATCGGTTCCATCTAGAATTAAAACATCCTCTACTTCACCTTCAATTGCACGACATTTGCTCTCATCATTATCAATTGCGATTACATGATTACCGTGTGATTGTAGTTCAATTGCTACGCTATAGCCAAATCGTCCTAATCCGATAACTGCATATTCCATTATTGCTCCTCTATTACGTTTTTAACTTTTATTCTTTTTTTCGCATCAATTTCCTTGATTTCAATTTTAACTTTTTGGTTTAATGATAATACATCTTCTACTTTATCTATTCGACCTTTGGCTACATCCGAAATATGCATTAAACCTTCTTGATCACCAAATCGAACAAATGCACCATAACTTTCGATTCTGAAAACAACTGCTTCGTATTGCTCTCCAACTTTGTATTCTTTAGTTATTTTCTCAATAATTTCTCGAGCACGATCTAATTGTTTCTTATCAATTCCAAAGATATATATTTGTCCGTCATCTTCGATATCAATTTTAACATTTGTTTCTTCAATAATTTTATTGATTGTTTCTCCACCTTTTCCAATAACATCTTTAATTTGACTTTCATTAATTTTCATTGTTATTGTTTTTGGTGCATATTCACTTACTTCCGCATTTGGTTGACTTATAACTTCATTCATATGATTTAAAATGTGTAAGCGACCAACATTTGCTTGTTTTAAACTTTCTGTTAATATTTCCCGAGAAATACCTTGAATTTTTATATCCATTTGAATTGCATTAATTCCATCTTTAGTTCCGGCAACTTTAAAGTCCATATCACCTAAATGATCTTCTAATCCTTGGATATCACTTAAAATTACATAATCATCACCATCTGCAATTAATCCCATAGCAATTCCCGCAACTGGCTTTTTCAACGGTACACCAGCTTGCATTAAGCTCATACTTGTTGAACATACTGTTGCTTGTGATGACGATCCATTTGATTCCAACACTTCAGCAACTACCCTTACAGTATACGGAAACTCTTCTTGTGATGGCATTACTACTGATAAAGCATTTTCAGCCAACTTTCCATGACCAATCTCACGACGTCCTGGAGCTCCCATTCTTCCACATTCACCAACTGAATATGGGGGAAAATTATAATGAAGCATAAAAGGTCTATCTGTATCTATTTCTAACCCATCAATTATTGGAGCATCACTTTTAACTCCTAATGTTGTTACTGCTAGTACTTGCGTTTCTCCACGAGTAAACATAGCTGATCCGTGAGCACGTTTTAACAGGTTTGTTTCTGATGATAGTGCACGAATTTCATCTAATTTTCGACCATCAACACGATATTTATCTATAACGATTAATTGTCTAAACACTTGCTTTTCTAATTCATTAAATGCTTTATTTATTTGTTTTTCAGTTAAAGTCTCTTCATCATCCGTTAAATATGTTTCTAATAATTCATTTTTTAATTCTATTAATGCTTTAGTTCTTGGATGTTTTTCTTTAATTGTTAATGCTTCTGTCATCTTCTTTGCATATTTTTCTGTACATTCTAACATGAAGCGATTATATAAATCATCAACTTCCTCTATATATTCAATTTGTTCGATTTTTTCTGAGTTAACAACTTCTTCTTGCCACATACAAATTTGTTTTATTGCTTCGTGTCCAAACATTAGAGCATCAACCATTATTTCTTCACTAAGTTCATTAGCCTTGGCTTCAACCATATTAATTTCTGTTTTTGTTCCAGCTAATTTTAAATCTAAATCTGATTTTTCCAATTCTTCTACTGTTGGATTAATAATAAATTCACCGTCAACCAAACCAACATTCACTGCTCCAATTGGTCCTGCAAATGGAATGTTTGGAGCCAACATTAAGCTAAGTGATGCTCCGTTTAAACTTAACATTTCCGGTCCAAAATCTTGATCTAAACTCATTACTGTACATACAATTTGAACCTCATTTTGATATCCTTCTGGAAACATTGGTCTAATTGGACGATCAATGATTCGAGCTGCAAGTGTTGCTTGTTCACTGGGTTTTGCTTCTCTTCTTCCAAAGTTACCTGGTATTTTCCCCATTGCATAAAGTTTTTCTTCATAGTTAACTACTAGTGGAAAGAAACCACGATCACTCTTTTCTTTTGCTCCTACTGCAGTTACTAAAACATTTGTATCTTCATATTCCATCATTACTGCTGCATCAGCCTGTTTGGCAAATTTATTTAATGTTGCTTTAATTTTGCCTTTTCCTAATTTTAATTCATAAGTATTCATTTTTCTCCAGTCTTATATTTATTATATCAATTATTTGTCAATCTTTGATACTAATTATTAATAAATATAAACCAGTCGGTTTACTTAAATTTACAAATTATTTCAAACTGACAACCTTTGACTAATATATTAAAAAAAAGGTGCTTTTGCACCTTGAATAATCAACTTGTTTTTAACTCGACTTTTTCATTTTTTTAAAGCGAATAATTAATGCTATTATGAAAATAACTACATATATCAATACAATTACTGTTAAAGCCATATTTGTTAACTTTTCTCCAGCAAAGTATAACTCATAACCGTATATCTTTGCCGAGTTACCACTAGCAAAAATTTCTGGTAATCCCGTTGCTGATATATTCATCAAAAACGATTGGCGAGCCAAAGCTGTAAGTGGGGCGAATGGTAATAATGTTAATATCTTAATTGTTGTATCACCTAAAACACCCATTGGAATATATGCTCCACATAAAAAACCAATTAGTGTTCCCATAATCGTTCCAATCGATCCCATAACCTGAGAACGTTTAACAAATGACACAATTATCATAACAAACGAATTTGCAAAAACGATTGAAAGCAATGTAACTGCTATAATTGTTGAAATTTGATTAAACGTAAATCCAACACCATATACATTTATGAAGAAAATTTGAAAACTAAAAATAAATATTAACAATGTAATTGTACCTATAATCAATGAAGAAATAATATAACTAAATAATAGAGTATTACGACTAACTGGAGCTACATATAAATCATCAATAATCTTTCGTTCTTTATCTAGTACAATTTGTTCTAGCGTACCAAGCGCTATTGTTATTGCTCCAATTGGAACAATTGCTGAAAGCATTAAGGTATCAGCCATCCAATAACTCCACTTATCATCAAACTCAAATCCCGCTTGCATAAAACTAGCAGCATTCATCTCTCGTAAGACCGTAAAGTGTAAGATTAATAAAATAATAATTGCGAGTTGTGAAAAGAAAACATTTGATTTATTAGCAAAAAATACTTTAATGTTTCTTTTAATTAAACTTGATAATTTATTCATTTACACTCCCTTCATTTACTACATTTAAAAACACGCTATCCATATCGCCTTTCACAATCTCAATACTTTCAAGCATCGGTTTTAATTGTGAAATCAAATCAATTTGTGATAAAGCATCCTTAACTTTTATTGTGTATGTATCAACAGCAAAAGAATAGCTTAATTGTTCTTGGTTAAGTTTTTCCTGAATTTCCTTTTGAAACTCTAAATTAACATTTAATTTAATTGTGTCAAATGAATATATTGTCTTTAATTTTTCTGGAGTATCTAGGCAAAGTAACTTTCCTTGGTTAATAATTGCCACCCGATCAGCTTCATTTACTTCTTCCATATAATGGGTAGTTAAAAAGACCGTCGTATTAAATTCAGTTCTAATATCAGATATTACCTGCCACATATCTAAACGACTTTGGGGATCAAGACCCGTTGTCGGTTCATCAAGGAAAAGTACTTTAGGATTAGAAACCAATGCTCGAGCGATATCACTTTTTCTTTTCTGACCACCTGAAAGTTTAGCATATGGTCGTTTAATAAAATCAGTCATCGACAACCTCTCTACTAAATTATCAATTCGATTTTTAAGTGTTTTTTTATCAATGTCAAATAGTAACCCACGCAACATTAAATTATCATATACTGACAATTCACCATCTAACACCCCATTTTGAAATACTACACCAATACTATTACGAATTTGATTACCTTCTGTATCTAAATTATATCCGCACAATTCAACTTCACCACTAGTTTTTGTTAATAGTGTACAAAGCATATTAATTAGCGTACTTTTTCCAGCTCCATTAACTCCTAAAAACGCAAAAAGTTCTCCTTCAAAAACTGAAAACGAAATTGAATCAACTGCATTCACATCTGCTGCAGGATAACGTTTGGTTAAATCTTTAATTTCAATAATTTTTTTCTTCTCCATAAAACTCCTTTTTTAATATTATAACAATAATTGTGTTAATTTACTTAATTTCAACAAAGAAAAAACTCAATCAGTTTAAATTAACACATTAATGTTAATTATTTACTAATTGAGTTTCTTTTTTCTTATGAACTTTATGGGTTTAGTTTAATCTATAATATTTTATCATTACTGTTCTTGAATTAATTTTACCAATTCATCAATCGCATCATCCTTTAGATAATTTTCAATTGATATAATTTTATCAACTTCAATTACTTCCGCTGCTCTATCGACTAAATTCTTATGAATTATTACATAATCTGCTGTTTTAGGAACTGCTTCTATTCGATAATTATTAACTTCTATATTATTATACCCTAGTTCTGATAAACGCTTTTTAAAAATTGAAGCACCCATCGCACTGCTTCCTAAACCGGCATCACAAGCATATGCTACAAAATTAATTTGTTTGTTTACTAAATCTAGTTTTCCTGCTGATTTCATTGCTTGGGATTTTTGGGAGTTCTCTTCAAATTCATTATCTGTTTGCTGCTTTGCTTCTAGTTTTAAAATTGCTGCACAAATCAAAAATGATACTAACGTTGCTACTGCAACCCCTAAAATGACTCCAAAGTAAGAACCTTTAGGTGTTAGAAGTAAATATGCTACAATTGAACCCGGACTTGGCCCTGCTACTAAACCAACATCTAATAATTGAAAAACTGTTATCCCACTCATTGCTCCTAAAATCATTGCAATTATTGTTTTAGGTTTCATTAAGACATATGGAAAATACACTTCATGAATCCCACCAAGAAAATGGATAATAATTGCACCAGGTGCGGTTTTTTTTGCTGCTCCTTGTCCAAATAATGTAAATGCAAGTAACACTCCTAATCCAGGACCAGGGTTTGAGGCAACCATAAAAAAGATTGATTTTCCTGCTTCTAATGTTTGTTGCATTCCCAGTGGATAATAAATACCTTGATCAATTACATTGTTTAAAAAAAGTACTTTGGCTGGCTCATTAATGATTGACAATAATGGCAAAATTCCGGTCTGCACAAATATGTCTACTAACGCTGTTATTAAATCATTAATTCCAACAATTACTGGCCCAATCACTTTGAAACACAAAATCATATATAGCATTCCAACAATTCCTAAAGTAAAATTACTTACGACCATTTCAAAACCAGCACGAACTTTTCCTGCTGAAACTTGATTGATCTTTTTCATAATTAAACCACCTAGTGGGCCTGCAACCATTGCTCCAAGAAACATTGGAATCTCAGAACCAATTATTAATCCCATTGCTCCTAATGAACCCATAATTGCACCATCTTTACCACCTACTAATTGTCCACCTGTATATGCTAGTAATATTGGTAATAAATATGTAATTGTTGGTTCTACTAATTCAGATAATACTTCATTAGGAAACCACCCTGTTGGAATAAATAAAGCTGTAATTAAACCCCATGCAATAAATGCACCCATATTAGGTATAACCATATTTGTTAAAAATCCACCCATGATTTGAACTCTTGCTCTAAATGTTTTTTCTTTTTTCATGTTATCCACTCCATTTTATTTTTTATTTAATACATTTAATAGTTCTTGTTTACTTTCAACATTAAATAATTTTTCTACCAATTTTTCATCTAATAATAACAATGCTAATTCGCTAATTAAATTCATATGTTCATCAGCATTAGTAGTTGCTAAACAAAATAATACTTTAACCGATTGTCCATCAGGAAAAATTACTGGATTATCCAATTGAACAAAAGACATTGCTGTTTTAAATACATTACCTTGTGCTTGACAATGAGGCATTGCTACACCTGGAATCAATACTATATATGATCCATTTTTATGGACTGAATTAATCATTGCTTCAACATAGGATACATCAATATAATTTTGATTTAGTAGTGGTTCTGCTGATAACCTTATTGCTTGTTCCCATGATGAGGCATTTCCATTTAAGATAATATTATTTTTAATTTCCTCTGTTAACATTTCTCCTCCCAAGTAGACTCCATTCTTACATTTGTTATATAGGAATGATATTTCCCTTACTAATTTTTCATCTTTAATTCCTGTTACATTAGTAATTGCTTCTTTGATTTCAAGAGTGTTAAACCACTCTGCTATTTTTAAACTATCTTTATCTGCTTTATCATAATATAATAGTCCCATTACAACAGCCAATTTACTATAAATGGAATTCATATTCATTTCATTTAATTTTATTAGTGGTGCTACTAATCTTTCATGAGTAGCAAGTTTTCTCAGTGGTGAGCACCCAACTCGATAAATATCATCAGATACATATTGGTTACCGTGTCGCAATATTGTTTTATTAATGTATTCTCCTAGATCATTCATTTGATATTTTACCTTCAAATAACTTGCATGCTCATACATAACCATTTCAACAAACTTACATAAAAGTTTATTCGCAAGTACTTCTTGAATTGTTTTTAACCCAACATAGTGACCAATATAACTTGCTGAAACATGTCCAGCATTAACAATAAATAGTTTTCTTTCGATATATGGAATAATATCAGATACATACTTAATACCATTTGGTAATTTTGCCTGCGGATTTTTCATACATTTCGTTTCAACTATCCATTCATAATATGGTTCTACTAATGCTACATGTTCACCATTATCTTTCTTACCCATGGCTTGTCTGTCAATACTTGAGTTTAAAAAGCCAACATTTTTACTAAATATTTTTCGTTGCTCTTCAGTCAATTCTTTTTCAATATTATCTTTTAATTTATCTGATGCATTAATTGCATTTTCATTACAAATAATATCAATTGGATTAGTTCGGTTCAATAGTCCCGGAATAATAATTTGACTTAGTTTTATTACATTATCTATCCCGACCGAAGTTGTAATTAAATCCGCTTTCGAAATTTGCTCGATTATTTCTTTTTCTTGTTCAACAATATGTAAAGCTCGTACATTTTTAATTTCAAATATCGTCTGTTCCTCATCCAAATATTCAACTTTATATGATTTGTTTTGATTTATTTGTTCAATTATTTCTTTATTTACATCAACAAAAGTTAAATTAAAACCATTTTCTGCTAATACTTTTCCAATAAAACCACGACCTATGTTTCCTGCGCCAAAGTGAATTACTCGCATTTTATTCTAAATTTGCATGATATTGCCAAAGTTCATGCATGTTTACATTTCTTTCTTTAACCATCATTAATGCTAAAGTATCTCCTAATATTAATAACGATTGTTCAAATAAACTGGTCATTGGTTGAATTGAAGTGATTTCATTTTCTAAATTTAATTTTGTTGCTACTGGAATACGAACAAAATAATCAGTTACTTCCTTCATTGAACTATTAGGGTTAGCACCAATATGCGCAATTTTCGCTTGATATTTTTTCGCTTTTTTCGCTATTGATAAGGGAAACAAACTCTCACCGCTACCTGATCCAACAATTAATAAATCATTGTCTGTGATTGCTGGCTCTGTAATCTGACCGACAATATATGTTTTAACTCCTAAATGTGCTAACCTTTTAGCAATTGCTTCTAATGATAACAATACTCTTCCTACACCAACGAAGAAAACTTTATCTGCATTTTCAATTGCTGTAACTAATTGTTGCACTTGATTTTCATCTACATTTAACATTGTAGTATTAAGTTCTGTAATAATATCTTTTGATAAATCCGAATACTTCACATTATACATTTTACTCCTCCTTAATTATTTTTAACCCTTTCTGTATCTGGATATCTAATTCTTGTTTATTTTCTTCTAGTGATTGATTCTTAATAAATAAACTTGTACTTCCCAAAACCAAATCATCTGCTCCTGCTGCAATCAAATCCGGAATTGTAGCAAGCGAAACTCTACCATCAACTTGAATTTTTGTTGATAATCCTTTTTGTTTAATTATTTTTTTTAATTCCATAATTTTTTGAGTTGCATAGCTAACTTGATTTTCGCTCTTCATTGTGGCAAAACCTGGGTTAATCAACATTAGAATTATTACATCACATTGTGGTAAAACATAATCTAAAGTGTTAAGTGATGTTGCAGGATTAATTGCAACTCCTACTTTTAAACCAGCATTTTTAATTAAATTAATTTCCCGGTCAATGTGATGACTTGTTTCAAGATGAAACGAAATTCTTTCCGCACCAATACTAATCATTTCTTTAATGAAATATTCATTATTCATACTCATAATATGTACATCAAATGGTAATTTCGTTTTCTTTTTCAGTTGTTTTACTGTATCAATTCCTAAAGGCATACTTGGACTAAATGCTCCATCAAGTATATCAATGTGTAAAGAATCGACATTTATTTGTTCTAATTCTTTGACTGATGTTTCTAAATTCAATAAATCTGTACACATTACAGATGGTGATAATACTATTTTCTTCATTTTTCCTCCTTTATACTTTAATTTTAGCAAACGTTTCCGACATTGTCAAGAAAAACAAGCACAAAAACGCATGATTTTTGCAAGTTGTTAATTGTAATTACTGTTTTATTTTGTTTTTTGCAGGAATGGGCACTGTTTTTTCATTTATCTGCTTCTTTTTGCTATCATATAATTGATAATTAAATTAATTTAAAATAAATTAGTGAGGTATTTATGTTAAAAGAAGAACGACAACAATTAATTCTAGAAATATTAAAACAAGAAAAGAAAATTATTAGTAGCGAAATAAGTAATCGACTTAATGTATCTGAAGATACTATCAGGAGAGATTTAAAAGAACTGGATCGACAGAAATTACTTCGTCGTGTTCATAGTGGTGCTTTATCAATTGGACCATCAGTTACTACTTTTGATACTCGACTTAGTTTAAACACTGATGTCAAATCAAAACTTGCTCAAGCATTAGCGTTACTGTTACCAGAAAATAAAAATATTTTAATTGATGGTAGTACTACAAACTCCCACATTATTCAATATATTCCACTTGACTTTACCGGAACAATCATCACCAATAGTCCTGATATTGCCCAAAAGTTAATTAATCATCTAAATATTGAAGTCATTATTCTTGGAGGAGTATTATATAAGTCATCAATGATTAGCCTTGGAATCAATACCATTAATGCTCTTAAAAACATGAGGGTTGACACATATGTCATGGGAATTTATAATATTAGTCATTCTGAGGGAATAAGCTTCCCAACATTAGAAGAGGCTTTATTAAAACAGCAAATGGCTGCTATTTCTAGTGAGATTATTGCTATTGCTACAGATGATAAAATTGAAACGGTTAGTAACAATGTCGTAATGCCGATTTCCAAACTTTCTCATTTAGTAACAAATGAATCAGATAAGAAAACTATTAATAAATATGAAACTAAAGGAGTTAAAGTAATTTCTGTTGTTTAAAAAAGAACGTAGTTAAGGTAAGTACATACCTTTTAAATCTACGTTCTTTTTAATTTATATTTTTAGAAATCAACATATTATTTAATAAAAAAGTAAAGAAATTGACTAGTCAATTTCTTTACTTTTAACTTTAATCTAAGATTGAGAATCCTAAACTTGATATATCTTTTGCAAAACCTTTTACAGTATCAATCGATAATTCTTCTGTTGATTTTTGGGGTGCAAAATACTTATCAATCATTGCTTGTGGAACCGTAATAATATCAACACCCATCTCTTCAGCTTGAGCAATATTTAATACTTCCCTTGTACTTGCCCATAATAACTCAACTTTCGGATTTGTTTGACATAATTTTACTGACTCTTCTACAAACTCAAAGTACTTATGTCCATTATCTGTTAAACGTCCAACAAAGATTGAAGCGTATGCTTGTCCTAATGTTACACAGTCAACTACGGCTTTAACTTGCTCGATGTTATAAATTGCTGTTACGTTAACATTAATTCCCGCTGCTGATAATTTTTTTATTAGTGGAATCATGCTTTCTCCTTGAGTATTAACTATTGGAATTTTTACAAAAACATTTTTTCCTAATTCACTAATAATTTTTGCTTCTTTTTCCATTGTTTCCATATCATCACCAAATACTTCAAATGACACGCTAACATCTGTAATATTCTCAACAACTTGTTTAGCAAATGCTTTATAATCTGTGACTCCTGCTTTTTTCATTAATGATGGGTTTGTTGTAAATCCATCAACTTTTCCTGACTTTGCTGCTTCCTTCATCGTATTTACATCTGCTCCATCTGCATAGATTTTAATTTTTCTCATGTTTTAATAATAGCCTGAATGTTCATTAGCTACTATTTACTCCTTTCATTAGTACCTTTACCTTTAAATGACAATTAATATTATCATTCATACTTTTATTTTATCATTTATTTAACCTTCTGTAAATAATTACACATTTTTTATAAAAAAAAGAGTTCTTGCGAACCCATATATATTTATTATTTAAAACTTATACGCCCATAATTTGTCTTAAATATACTTTATTTTCTAAAATTTGTAAAAATTTATAGAATTGGTATTATTGTCTAAGCAAACAAGTTGCTTACATTCTGCTAATTATGTAGTTTGTAGTTTGTAGTTTAATTCGCATACTATAGCATGTAGTTTTACTATAGTTGTTGTTTAATATATTATATTTAAAATGTGTTGATTCCATACCCTATAAATGATTACATTTACATTATAGCATGTTGATGTGGTAATTCTGTGGCGAAACCACCATAATTGTGACATTTTTGTTAAATGTTACCATTATCGATACTAAATATACTTATTATGATGGTATACTAACTTATTATTAAAATAAAAAAAGGAGCCAAAAGGCTCCTTATGAATTAAATTATACTAATTCAATTTTAGCTAACTCAGCGTTATCTCCACGACGAGTTCCTA
>CAZFWW010000017.1:0-20158 GCA_964522645.1 uncultured Mycoplasmatales bacterium | reverse complement strand
ATACTAAAATATCTTCAAGTTGTAAGTCCATACGTGTTGCATCTGATTCTGTACGCCCAATTACATCAATTACTTCACCTTGATAAATTGGTGAGTATACTTTTACCTTTTGTAATTCAATTTCACGATTAATACCTAAAGCAGCATGTTTAATTTCTTCAGTAAAGATTCCATATCCATCTTTTAAAATTAATTCTAATTTCTTTAAGTTTTCTTGATTAATAAATGTTCCCTCTTCAATTGAAACTGATCCATCTTTTGTTGAAACTGTTTCGGCAAGACGCATTCCATAAAAACGTGAGTTTACACTTAAAGCAGCATTTTCAACTAAGTTAACTTTGTTATTGAATTTTAAACGCCCTACATCTCCAAAGTTATATCCACGATCTTCAAAACGACCAATTAATTCATCGTATATTTTACGCATTTGACGATAACTATGCTCTTTACGTTTTAATAATGTTGTTTCTTCATTCATTGAAGATTGCTTACATAATTTAAAGAATGCTTTGAACTCTTCATTATATCCATGATCAATTGCATTTAAAATCTCTGCATCAATTTGCTCATTTGTTAGGTTAGCAAAATAGTTTTCAATATCTGTTGAAAATTCAATGTTACGCTCTGCAAAAGAACCGAAAATGTTATCAATATCTTTTTTATAATCAAAATCAATTTCTAATGGTGTTGTTGAAATAATTTGAGCCTCACCAAAAGCATCAGCTGCTTTGGCAAAACTATTTGTTCTTTCTAAAGCCATGTTTCCACGAATTAAACGGTTATTTCCTAAAATGTTAACAATGTTTTCTTCGCTTAAACCAAGTAAATACATGAATGATAATAATGATACTTTCTTTGAAGAATCAAACTGGAATTTAATAATGTTTTTTTCCATTTCTTTTTTCTCAGCCGATGATTTATCACTTCTGATTGTTGAAATTTTAAAGTCAATAATTTTCTCATCGTTATCAAAATCAGCACCTAAATTTTTCTGTTCTTCAGCACTTAATTCTCCACGGATTTTCGCAGCTAAATCTTGCTCTCCTGAGAAAATGTTTCTTGAAAAACGAGCATTAACACTTAATCTTGTACCTCTTGCTGGCATAATTTGACCTGTTAATCGCTCCTCTAATGTTGGTTTATCTTTCTCTTTAGTTACATATAAACCAGGTGATCTAACAAGTTGTGATACAATTACACGTTCAACCCCATTTACAATAAACGTTCCACCACCAGTAATGATTGGTAAATCACATAAAATTACATCTTTTTCTTCTATTTGTACGTTTTCTTTTAAATCGAATAATTCGACTTTTATTTTTAACGGACGAGTATAATTTAAACCACGATTTTTATACTCAATTTCGTCTTCTAAGATAAATTCTGGTTCATCAAAGAAAAAACCTTTATATCTAAATTCTACTTCTCCGTCTTCATCACGAATTGGAAAGTAATTTTCAAATACATATTCTAAACGTTCTTCCTCTAACCTCTTGTATGATCCAATTTGGATATCACTTAAGTTAGGGATATCTAATTTCTCAATACGATTTGAGAAGTTTTTTCTAATATTTTGTCCTAATTTTAACTCTTGCAATGTTATTCCTCCGTCACTTTTTATTAACCAAATACTTTCATTAATGCATGTGAAAAAAGCCCCATAACTACAAAAAGACAAGGATATTACTATTTTTAAATAGTAACTTTCCTTGCTTAAATTTAATTTTAAAGATTGTTATTTTGTTTGTATTTGGCTTTTTTTCATGTTAACTACTTCGTCTATTATGATATCATAAAAATTAATTAAGAAGTAAAAAATTATGGTTTTTCTTTATTTTCATATTTTTTAGAACAAACTTAGCACCTCATTAAATTACCAACTGTAAAATGTAGTGATGGATTTACTAACTATACAATCAATTCAACACTAGTTCATATCTAGGATAATGTGTTATAATATAAATAACATGATTCGGAAAGGAGTACTACATGAATAAGAACTTTACAAATTACCGCTTTTTAGTTGCCGGAATGATTTTTGGGATTATTAGTCAATTCATTTTAAGTCGATTACAATTAGATTTCTTAGTAGAATTATTAATATTAGTCGTTGTAAGTTTAATTGGGTTTATCGCTTTATCAAGACTTGGGAATAATGAGAATAAAGATAAATAATTATGTATATTTAATATAAAAAGGTAACTCGAAATTCGAATTACCTTTTTATTGTGTGATTTAAGCTAGTTACAGTTTGAACATAAACCATCTTATCTTTACTAGCATTTATCTTACTACACTTCAAATACACTGTCATCTATTTCTTCTGTATTTGTTGTTTTAATATAACCATTTCCCTTTGTTGAAAAGAAATCATGATTCTTTGTTTCAGTATTAATTCCATTAATCACAATCGGATTAACATCAGCCTCTTCTACATTGAAAAATGGGTCTAAACCAATGTTCATTAATGCCTTATCCGCATTATATTCAACATATTTCATAACATCATCATGTAATCCAATCTTTCCATAAAGTTCTTCTGTATATTCTTCTTCAATTTTATGAAGTTCAATTAATAACTTATAAACATCTTGCTCTAAATCTTCATGTTTTTCTTCAGGAATTTTTTGAAGTTCATCTTGAGCCATTAACCCTGTAAACACACCATGAATTGATTCATCACGAACAATTAACGAAATGATTTCTCCTGATTTGATTAATTTTCCATGTCCAGCCCACCATAATGGGAAGAAAAATCCAGAATAAAATAGATATGTTTCAAGCATAACCGAAGCCACAAGTGCCTTATACATTGATTCATTATCCGTAATGTTTTCGTAATAACTTTCAATTATTTCAATCTTTTTTTGTAAAAGTTCATGTTCCTCAACCCAAGTAAATAATTCTTCAATTCGTTCTTTACTTGATAGTGTCGAGAAAATTGTTGAATAACTTTTCGCATGCATTTGCTCCATCATTCCCATAAATGAGAAAATGGCTTTAGCGTGTAAGTTTTCAATGTTCATAACAATATTTGGCATTCCAACTCCACCTTGTTCAGTATCAAGTAGTGTTAGTGCTGCCAATACTTTTTCATAAACATCTTTTTCTTCATCTGTTAATGTATCTGATTGCCAATCTTGTTTGTCATCAGATACTGGAATTTCCTCATCTACCCAAAATTGACGTACGTTTTGATCCCAAAACATTTTGTACATATCATTTTCAATATTATTCCAATCTACTGCTTTTTTCATCTATTCTCCTCAATATTTAAATTTTATGCGTAAGCGTGCTAGAAAAACTAGCGATACCAACATTATTATACCAAAAATTGCAAATACATAGTTAATTCCAAGTGTTGCATAAACCGGAGTAATAACTACTGCTGAAACAACAAGTGATACAATTGACTGTAATGTTGCAATTAAGGCAAAAATCGTTCCAATAATTCTTAAGTTAACGGTTTTACGTAGTACATACGGGATAACTGGTAAATAAAACGACATGCTTATTCCGTGACATGTTGCTACAATTATTAAAATATAAACATTATCGACAACTGCATAGGTAAATACATGGATTAAACTTGCACATACTGCGAAAAAAAGTAATGTTGTTGGTCGATATTTATCAACATATTTACTGACAAGTGCTAAAAATAAAAACTCCGGAATTGTTGATAGTAAAAGCGCAATTGATGCTCCAGTACTTGTACCAAATAGTTCTTGTAATTTTATTGCTTGATAGCCAAATTTAATCGCATTAATTCCCATAAATAGCATTTGAAATGATAAGAGTGTAACAATTAGTGGCATCTTTAAAACTTCTTTTACATCATTTTTATATGAACTATCATGTGGTTTTTCAATTGGGTGATAATCAACATTCGATAATTTTACAATCGCTATAATTAAACCAATAATAACAATTATTATAAAGCTTTGTACACCGAATATCAACATTAGTGGAGTTGCAATTAACATTGCCATCCCATAACCTAATGAAGCAAAACGACGAATTGATCCATAGTTTAAATTATTTTGATATACGTATGCCGTTATTACATTATCACTCAAACTAAAATATGAACAATAGCAAAGTGATAATAATAACACTACAAGTAATACAACCACAAAGTCCTTGACAAAAAACAGAATTGCACTAAATATAATGGCAACTATCATTAATATTTTAAGTACAAGCTGGGGTTTTTGTGTTCGATCACAAATATAACCAAAGACCGGTTGCATTAATGCTCCTACATAAGTTGTTGATATCAAAATACCTACTTGGGCTGGAGTCATTGAAATTGACTCATAAAATATAGGAAGTACACTTGTTAACAAACTAACAACTACTGCAACTGAAAAATAATACAACTTTAAATCAAATAATTTTTTGTTCATTTCGTCCTTTCATTACTAAACCTTGGTCTGTTTAATTTGACCAAGGTTACTACTTTATACTGAACACGTTTCGCATTCTTCTAAATTTAAATTCTTTGTTCGCACATAATATAGTGATTTCAAGTTTTTTGCCCATGCATAATAATACAAACTTGCTAAATCTTTCGTTGTCGCATCACTTGTTACATAAATTACCGTTGATATCCCTTGATCAACGTGAGTTTGAATCCTACTTACTAAATCAATTATTTTACGTTGATTCATGTAGTACGCCGACTTATAAAAGAAGACATTATCATTTCTTAAAAATGGCATTGGATAGTATGTTAATGAATTTCCATACATTCTTGTTTCAACCATATCAACTATCGGTAAAATTGAAGCGGTTGCATTTTGAATATACGAAATTGATTGCGTTGGGGCAATTGCTAAACGATATGCGTTATACATCCCATATATTTTAACATTTTCCATTAATTCTTGCCACATTTCTTTTGTTGGAATTACCATTTGTGCAAATAATTCTTTTACTTTTTGATCTTTTGGAGCATAATCATTTTCTAAATAATTAGTAAAATATTCACCTGTTGCGTATTCACTTTCAGAAAATCCGGTAAATGTCTCACCCTTCTCCTTGGCAATATTCATACTGGCTTTAATTGAATAGAAATTAACCATCATGAAGAATGTATCTACAAATTCAAGTGCCATCTCCGTTTCATAACCAATTCGATTTTTGGCTAAATATCCGTGTAAGTTCATTGCTCCTAAACCTACTGCATGAAAATTACTATTGGCCTTTTTAATTCCTGGTGCATTTTGAACATTAGAAATATCACTAACTGTTGTCAATGCTCGCATTGCTGTATCAATCATGACTTCAAAGTCTTCTGTTTCCATCGCATTTGCAATATTTAATGAACCTAAATTACAACTAATATCATAACCTATTTTATCCTCTTGCCCATAATCAGTAATTTCTGATGTTGTTTGCACTTGGAAAATTTCTGTACATAAGTTCGACATTTTAATTCGACCCATGTTCTTAATCGGATTTGCTTTATTTGCATGATCTGTATAAACTAAGTACGGATATCCTGATTCAAATTGAGTTGTTGCAATCTGTTGTAATAATTTTCGAGGTGAAATCATTGTTTTTTCAACATTTTCATTTGCTTTTAATTCATCATACATAACATTTAAATCCATGTCATCTAAGTGAACTCCGTATTCTTTATAAACTGTATATGGATAAAATAAGCACATTTCTTCATTTTTCTTTGCTAAATCCATAAATTTATCCGGAATTGTTAGCCCAAGAGATAAAGTTTGGATTCGTGTTTTCTCATCAGCATTAATTTTTTTGGTATCTAAAAATTCAAGAACATCCGCATGAAAAATTGATAGATATACTGCTCCTGCCCCAGGTCTTTGTCCAAGTTGGTCAACATAACTAAAAGCATCTTCAAGTAATTTCATTACTGGTAATACTCCACGGCCAACTCCTTTATTGCCCTTAATTGCTTCACGACGTGCACGAAGTTTTGATAAATTAAGAGCAACTCCACCACCAATTTTTGAAAGTTGCATTGATGTTGATAAATTGTAATTAATTGAATTTAAACTATCATCCATTTCTAATAAGAAACATGAAACCAATTCTCCGGCTTTACTACGACCACTATTTAAAAACGTTGGTGTTGCTGGTTGATATTCCTGTTTAATCATTGCTTTTGCTAACTTATTTGCTGTTTTCACATCACTTTGTCCAAGATATAAAGCAACAGCAATTACTCGTTCTTCGTAAGTTTCTAAATATACTGTTCGATCCCATGTCATTAGTGAATATGTTTGATAAAATTTACTTGCAGCCATAAATGATTGGAACTTAAATCCGGCACTCATTACGGTATTTGCAACTTCATCAATCTCTTCTTTTGAATACATTGAAAAAAAGTCAATATAATATCCCTCTGTTATTAAATATTGAATTTTTTCTAAATATGTTGAAAATAATAATGACTTACTTTCAATTTCTAGTAAATATAATTCTAGTGCTTTTTTATCTGCTTCTAAATTATAAAAACCATTTTCATCCTTTAGCTTTACTTGATTGTTATATTCTAAATAACTATTATTCTTCATTTCTGATCAACCCCTCAAATTTCTCTCTAAATTTACTTACATCATGAACATTTCCTGATAATTCAAATTTCATTAATGCTTCTACATTATATTTTTCCGACACAATATCTACTGCCTTAGCATAATTTGTTCCCCAATTTTTATTTCCACTACCGCTAACAGCAACTAAATTTTTTTGGTTATGTTTATTTTTAAGAAAAGTTAAAACTTCTTTTGGAACCTCACCAAATCCGGTTGTATAAATTATTAATACATATGGTTCTTCACAAACAAGTTTCTCATCTCCTCTAATTACTGGCATTTCAATTTTCTCACAAAAACGCTTAATATTATTAGTTTTACTAAAATAAACTATCTTCATTTTTAATCATTCCTCTTTAAAATATAAACACAATCAAACTATGTGATTTATATTGATTATAACACACCATTTTTAAAAAGCAAATTTGGAACTTTATTCCCGAGTTTTAATAAAACCTTTCTATTATCACAGTTTGAAGACGTGTTTTTTTCTTTGGTTATATCTATGTTACAGATATCGCAAATAGTATCTAATTATTTTTTGATTTTTTTCTAAATTATTTTTTCTAAAATATCAATATCTTATCTTTTTTGCAACTTAATTAAATTAACTTCAAATTATTAAGCATTTAAAAACACCCTAATTATTAATTTGGGGTGTTAAATTTCTATTTAGGGATTTCAATATAACTATCTTCAAATAACTCTAATTCAATAATTGATACTTCATCAAGACTAGTACTCATTACTTCTAAATCATCTAGGAAAAATGCTAATTCACCTGGTTTAAATATTTTTTTAACCAATGTTCTCCCGCCATAATTGTAGAAATAATGCATATCATCATCTACTGTTAGAATGTTCATTTTTAAACTTGAATCACTACTGAATGCAAATTTATTACCGCTTAAAACATAGTCACCTTTCATCTTATCAGTAACTTCAGTAATTTCTGGCAGGCTATCTACCGGTAACAATTCAATTAATGCTTCGGTTTGCCCGGCAATATCCCCCTTAGTTGTAACATTAATATTTGAACCTTCATGTAATCGCATATAAATTTCTTCATCTTTTTGTTCTAATGATGTATTATAACCATTTCCATAACGTGTATTTGATTTGGCAACTTTAATTACATTATTACTTAAACTTCGGACTTTATAGTCTCCGGGTGGAAGCGACCACTCGTTTACCTCTAACATTTCTGAGTAGTTACCACCAATTAAATATACTCCCGCCTCCGCATCATAATTTTCAATTGTAATATTCTCTTCTATAATCGTTTCTTCCAAAGGAATTTCTTCCAAAATCGTTTCTTCCAAAAGCGTTTCTGAAAAAGTGGTTTCTACATCATCTGGAAAGTCGACAGTAACATCATTTATAACCATCGATCCAATAAAAATAATAAAGATTAACCACATAACATTAACTACAGTAACTACTTTTTTTGCAAATCCACTATCATCTGTATTATCGACTTTCTTTTGAATTGTCTCATCTTTCTTTTGAATTGTCTCATCTTTCTTTTGAATTGTCTCAACTTTATTTTCAGTAGTTGTAAATTTTCCTGAAGAATGATATTTAGTTCTATCCAAAGAATTTGGATTAACATTATCTTTTACCCTATTTTCTTTACTTTTACTAAAAAAACGCTTCTTTTTCCTCATTATTGGATCGGTAATTTCTTTTTCATTTTTTCCAAACACTTTTCTCCTTAAAATTATTACCTAAGACTGTTTAATTTCTTGGTAGTTACTCTTTTTTATAACTCTCTTAAAAAAACATTTCGAAAAGTTTATATATTATATACACTCTTATTAACATCTTAATAAAATTTGAAGTACTATTATCATTTTTCTTTTTTTGTTTTTTCATATATTTTTTAGTTATTGATTTTAATTCTTCATCTGATAAATCTTGACCAATCCCAATTTCATCTGCTCTTTTCTTTAATTTTTCAACCACAGTTCTTTGTTTTTTTGAAAACTCACGATTCTCAATTGAATCATCAGATTTTTTATTATTATCCTTTAAATTTACTACATCATTTTTCTGGGTTGTTGTATAATTCCTTGTCGGATTTTCGCGTGTTCCCGTATAAGAAGAGGGATTTAAATTAACATTTGTTTTTCTCTTTTTTTCTTTACTAAAAAATCCACGCTCTTTTCTCATTATTGGGTCATGAACTTCATTTCCACTTTTTTCAAACATTTTTCTCCTTCAGTAACTTTATTTCCATACTTTAATTATAACATTATTTAGGTAAGACTTAACGTTTATCATCACCTTGTGCTAAGTAAAAAAATGCACATCTTACTTTTTTCTGATATAATATCACTTGTATGTCTCTTATTAAGAGTGGTGGAGAGAGCAAAACTCGATGAAACCCAGCAACCAAACATTTTGAATGTTAAGGTGCCAAATGTAGCATGCTTTGCATGATCAATAAGAGAACTCTTGTTTAAGGACATACTTTACGGTATGTTCTTTTTTTATTGAACAACCAAATTTAAAAAACAATAAACTACAAGGAGAATGAATATGAAATATCAAAAACTATTTACATCTGAGAGTGTTACAGCTGGACACCCTGATAAGATTGCCGATCAAATTTCGGATACTATTCTTGATGCAATTCTTGCTCAAGACCCAAATGCTCGTGTTGCATGTGAGACATTTGTTACAACAGGATTAGTCGTAATTGGAGGCGAAATTTCAACTACTGCTAACGTTAATTATCAAGAAATCGTTCGTAAACAAATTAAAAAAATTGGTTACACAAATGCGGACTTTGGTCTTGACTACAAAAGTTGTGCAATTATGGTTACCATTGATAAACAATCACCAGATATCGCTATGGGGGTTGATTACTCAGATGGAACAATTGGAGCGGGAGATCAAGGTATTATGTTTGGGTATGCAACTAATGAAACTGAAAGTTACATGCCAATTACATCACACCTAGCAAACCGACTTGCAATGCAACTGGAAAAAGTTCGTCAAGATAACACAATTACGTATTTACGTCCTGATGGAAAAACTCAGGTTACGGTTGAATACAATGAAGATGGGAGCGTTAAGCGTGTTGATGCAATTGTGATTTCAACTCAACACCATCCATATGCTAAACAAGAAGAAATTAAATCTGATTTAATTAAGCATGTTATCAAACCGATTATTCCAAATCACTTAATTGATGAACAAACTAAGTTCTACATTAATCCAACAGGGGCTTTTGTCATCGGTGGACCACAAGGAGATGCCGGACTGACTGGAAGAAAAATTATTATTGATACATATGGAGGTGCCGCACGTCATGGTGGGGGTGCATTCTCAGGAAAAGATTATACTAAAGTTGATCGCTCTGCTGCGTATATGGCACGTTATATTGCAAAAAACATTGTTGCAAGCGGACTATTTAACAAAGTAGAAATCCAATTATCATATGCAATTGGGGTTGCAGAACCAATTTCAATTTCATTAAATACATTTGGAGAAAAAGAAGAAATTCACGCACAAGTTATTGATACAATTTACAAAAATTTTGATTTAAGTCCAAATGGTATTATTTCTACTTTAAATTTAAAGCGTCCTATTTATTTACAAACAGCAACTTATGGACACTTTGGAAAAGCTGACTTACCATGGGAGCAATTAGATAAAACTGATATTTTTAAAAATATTAAATAATTTGAAAAATGAATACATCCTTTCAAAATATTATGTGCTATAATATTTGTGAGGAGTGTCAATGAAAAATGATAATATTTTATTAGATATTATTACTGTATTTTTCGGAATTACCATTTCTTATATTGTATTTAGTTATATATATGACCTTCTAAACATCAATAGTTATTTGATTGTTTTAGGGATCTCATTTATATTACTTTTTCTTTATCATAAAGTAATTAGAAAAAAACAGTAACAAATTAAAAATATTCCAAGTCGTTAACAATTATCGATTTGGAATATTTTTTTATATCTATTTAATTTTACAGAAACTTTTGTTAGTTTCATCATTTTGATAAATTATTTTTCTTCAGATGTTATAGCTTAAGCAATAATTTTACTTATTTTCCTTGTAAGTAAATATTATTGTATCTATTCTGATCATGACACCATATACATTAATATAGTATTCAACTCGTTTTAACTACTTTTCCCACCAAGTTTTTAATAACTGTAATTATACAATCAAATAAAAATATCAAAAATGCCCAGTTAGGAATAATAAGCTTAAATGTTCCTTGGCTTTCGGTGAAGGGCATCACTATTTTTATATAAAATACATTTCCTGTCAGTGTCAGTTCATAAACATTATGCGCACTAGTACTTAATGATGTTTGATATAAAAAAGTAAGTGAAATAATACAAGTAAATACTAATACTAATTTATTTCTTTTTATTACATCCATCATTTGTTTGTCCAATAAATCATTTTATTTTTTATATATTTTAATTTTCCATCTGTAACTTTTTTCATAACCTCTCCTTAAAATTAATTTATTATGCATATAGTATACCATATTCAAATTGTTCCAGCGAGGATTTACAATTGTTTTTTAATTAATTATTACAACTAACAAAAATATCCGAAAAGTGGCTGGTACCATCTTTTCGAATATCTATCCAATAATTTACAGAGACTATTTTCTAGTATCAATTTTAAATCTTTTATAATTTAATACTGTTAAATGCTAATCCACATTATAAGAAATATTATAATTATCAAAATTCAATTTAAACTCATTATTCTGTTGGTAAATTTCTATTTCATAAATTAAATTATCAATTTTCTTGTTATAAAATATTTTATTTTGATTTCCATCTAGTTGGTACTTAAGTTCTAAAAATGAAATATCATGCTTCTTTTTTTCTCTAATGACTAAATTTTCTTCCACTTTATTAATATTAGTAAATATTACTTTTTCATCTTCTAATTTCTTTTCAAGTTTTTCCTTAATTTCATCTAAATTTAGACTATCAATCTTAAAATCACTTTCTGATAAAGGACTTTTTAAATAAATTGCTTGCTTAGTAAAATGAGTGTTTTTAAATTTTAAGTTATTTTCCTTTGCAAAATTTTCATCATATGTAATGTTAAACTCAATGCTTTCATTATATGTAATGTCCTTGTTATGATCAAGTTTAACCTTTAATTTAGCACCTTTTAATTTACTTTGCACTTCACTTGAATAAGTTGGAATAATCGATTTAACCTGTTCATCTGTATAACCTAACCTGTTTGCTTCATCATATAATTGGATATAAAAATTATCTTCATTATAATAATCCCACGGAGTATAATAATCAACCTTAGTGACATATTCATTCGTATTATATTTTAGATGAACAACTTTTTCTAAATCAATAACAGTAGTATTAAACATGTTATAGCCAATAACAGCAATTAAACTCAGTCCCAAAATAATCGCAAGATAAATTTTATTAAATTTTAAATTTTTATTTGGTTTACGATTATTATTAGAAATCTGATTACTACTTATCTCTAAAATAGTTTCATTTGATTCTAAAGAATGATAATCATCACTCTTCTTATTATTTTCAATAAAACATAGTAAAATTGAAAGTAACAATCCATAATATTTTAAAATGTTAATAACCTCAAAGAATTCAGTGAACTTGAAACTTAATAATTTACTAATAATAATAAATATTAAAACTAGCCCAAAAATTAAAAAAAGTGTTGTTACCTTAAAATAATTATCATAAGTACCATTATATTCTGAAATTGTTTCATATGCCAACAAACAAAATGTCGTAATGATTGCAACGATAAATGGTATCATTGTTAAAATGTTTAGTATATCAACTTGCGATGAGAAAAATAAAACAATTAAAATGATTGCAGAAATAACTTTATTCTTCTGATATGCATTTAAAAATGATTTAAAAGTAAAGAGTATAAAAAATAAAATCATTGTTAACACATCAGTTGATATATCAATTATATTCAAAAACACAAAACCTCCTGATTTATTTAAACTTAAAAAGTGGTTCAGTTTATGATGCTAACTGAACCAAAGTGATTATTCTTATTATTTCTTTCTCGTAATTTTGATTACCATTAGGATAAATAATCCTAATACAATTGCGAAAAATGTTGTACTAAAAGCAAATGCTGCTAAAGTAAAGTTTACAATCAATATCATGTACGAAATAAGTGGTTTCTCTTCATAATAATTTAATGCAAAACCAATTGCTAAGAAGAATACTACTCCACCCGCTGATGTGATAAACCATTCGATTTGCTCTGTTTTATCTGTAATTGATAAATCATAACATGAAAAGACAATTGCAATTAATGTTATTACTAAAACAAATATACTTACAAAAACACCAATGTTTTTATTCTTTGTCATCACGTATGGTGAGTCAATTTTCCCTTTATACTTATAAACAATATATGATAATGCAATCAATACATAAGGAACTATTACTACAGTTGTCGACATGTTATATAGTACTTTATAGATATTTCCTGCATTTGCCGAATTAGAAACAACTAAGAATAACACAATCATAATTGTTGTAAATATTATTCCAAATAATGATTGATTATTGATTTTCTTAGATTCCATTTTCTCACTAATAATTCCTTTTGGAAAATTAGAAAATGCAACACTTACAGTACTTGTAAACCATAGTACTGCCGAAGTAATTGTGATTAATGCATAAATTAACATCGTAATTCTTAACATTAATGGGCCAAATCCCCAAATACTAAATACTTGTGCATACATAATTTGAATCATATTTTCCATATGATCAACCGGAACTTGTTCAGGTGTTAAGATTGTTGCCATTGAAACAAAGCCAATTACATAAGCTCCAATTATTAAAGCTGCTGCAATCATTATTCCACGTGGAACTTTCTTTTCCGCATTTTCTGTTACTCCTACATAATTACCGATTGTTTCAATTCCAGTAATTGCAAATAAAATCCAAGCAAATGTTGATATTGCACTACGATTAAAGACTGGCATTGCATTACTAATTGTAATTTCATTTGCAAAAGCATTATCTGTTACTAATCCTGATAACAGTGCAAGGATAATAAATAAAAAAGTTATTCCCAAACTTAACCAACCAATTATTTTTCCAATTTTATCAAATATTGTATCAAATAGTGCTGCTAAAATCGAAATTACAATAACTGATAACAGTGCAATGAATAAGAAAATTTCTTGACTTGATGTTGCATTTATAACACCTGGGATTTGCCCACTTGTTTGCACAACTTGATCTAAACTTTCAATTTCTGCTGTAAAAACCCATGATAACATAATTGGGATACGGCTTGCCAACATTGGGATATAAAAAATATTGGCGATAAAATATGACCACGAACCGATAAACGCCCATTTATCATTAAGTCCCGTTCTAATCCATGAACTCATTCCTGATCTTGAATCTTGATTTACTGCTGATAATTCTGCAATAATTAATGCAAGTGGAATAAAATATATTGCTAATAATATAAACCATCCAATTGCGGTATTACCCAGTGAAGAATAATTGTTTGCTATGTTACTAATTCCAAATACAGTTACAAATAATAATAATGCTAATGTAAATGAAGAAATCTTCTGTTTTTCCATTTGTTCCATCTCCTAATAACTTCTATTTGCCAAAAAAAGAGCAGATTAATCATCTGCTCTTTTTCAAATCTTATATACTAATCGTATTAAAGTGTTTTACTATGGCAGCTTCGTAAAACTAAAGACATTATTTTTTATATCAGTCACCGGCCGTAGACTAATTGATATAAATTTGCCCTTAACGATTATATTGTAACACAATAATTTAAACCATAAGTTTTTTTATAAAATATCTTGATTATATTTTTAAATTCTTTACTTTATCAATCATTTTTGCTTGGAAACTATTATACAGATTAAATAAATTACTAGTGATGTTAGCACAATAATTGCTGATGAAGATAAATCAATATAATATGCAACAAAAATCCCGATTATTATTGATAACTCAGTAAAAAACATTGTATATAAATATGTCTGTTTTAAATTTTTAGCAATTGTTGAAGCACTAAGTAGGGGGATTAACAATAACGATGAAACAAGTAACACTCCAACAATTTTAATTGCAATTGAAATTACCAGAGTTATTACTACCATTGTAATATAACGATATAACTTTGCATTAATTCCATAAAGATGAATATATTCCTCTTCAAGTGCCAGTAACAATAACTTGGGATAAAGTAAATAATATATTGCTAGAACAATTATCCCAATTACAACAATATAAATTGTTTCTTGACGAGAAATTGCATTAATATTTCCAAACAAAATATTAAACAGACCAGCATTTACTCCTGTTGACAAGTTTAAAAAAATCATTGTTAAGGCGACTGACAGTGCATAAACAAGGGTTATTGACACTTCCTTATATTCCTTATATTTATCCCGAAAATATTCAATTAAAATTGCACCAGCCATTGTCCATAATAACGAAATAATAAAAGAATATTCACTTAAAATTGCAAAATTTGTAGCAAGCAAACTTGAAAAAGCAATTCCCGACATATTAATATGACCTAGTGAATCGGCTAAAAAGACCATTCTTCGAGATAAAACAATTACCCCAATAATTGGCAAAATCAGACCAATAACTGCTCCTGTTATCAAGGCATTTTGCATAAAACCGTAACTAACAATACTTACATTCATCTTTGTTGTACTCCTTTAGACTGTTATTTTCTAAATCATAAATCCGATTAATTTGACAACTTATCTCATCAATATGGTGTGACACGATTATTATTGTTATTTTTTGCTCACGATTTAACTTAGCAATAAGTTGATAGAAATTTTTCCGAGCATTAAAATCCAAACCAGTATTAGGTTCATCTAAAATTAAATATTTAATATCATGAAGTAAACTTTTGGCAATATTTATTCGTTGTTTTTGCCCTCCACTTAAATTATTAATATCCGTATTAATAAATGCTGACAAATCAAGTAACTTTATTACCTCGGCTAACTTTTTCTTATTTTTTGAAATTAATCTTAAGTATTCTAAACCCGTAATTGGGATATCTGATACCTTATTTTGAACTTGCTTAACATATCCTAATCGTTTAAAATCCCTGTATTTATTAATATCCGTTCCATCAATTAAGATTTGGTTATTTTCAACTTTATTTAAGCCAATTAGACACTTTATTAACGTACTTTTTCCCGTTCCATTGCCACCGATAATTGCTAGAAAATCACCATCATTAATTTCTATATTAATATTTTCTAAAATATTATGGTTATCATATTTAAACGATAAATTATTTATTTTGATCATTTTTATGTTCCTTTTCTACGTTTGAGACAACACGCTTAATTCGTGTATCATGCTCACCAATTATTTTTCCAACATGAACTAGAGGAATTTTTTGTGAAAGCTCAAAGATGAACTCTTCCATTGTTAGTGTGAATGCATGACGAGGTTTTGCCCATGAAACTTCTTTTAACCGTACTCCATGTTCTTTACATTTAATTCGTGGTGTTCGATATTCAATAAAAACCTTATAATCGACAAAATCAACATGACGCCACTTTTTTAAAATTCGATCATGAACTGTACAAATCTCGGAGCAATCAGGACATGAAAATTCACTTGTCTTCGATTTAATAAAAACATGAATTTCTTTTGTATTATCATCAATTTTGATTTCTGCCACTTCATAATCAGCTTCCAATTTTAATGATGATATTAATAACTCATTTGTCTCCATCGCATCCTCCTTTTCCTTACTATATAAGTATAACACATGTTGTAACTTAGCGTAAAAATAGACTAGAGAAAATCCTCTAGCCTATATCTTACAAATTACCATTAACATTAATCGTCAATTTTTTTTCTGTATCTTCTTTTGTTGCTGCAACATCAGCTTTTTCTAATGCTGACTTCGCATCTTCTACTACTTTTTCATCTAAGTTTGGATTTTCCGTAGGTAATCCTACTCCATTTTCGGCATAACCTAATGTTTCTGATCCACCTTTAAATTCTCCTGAATTGTATAATTTTAATCCAGCTTTTGCTGCTTCTCCAACTTGCTTAACTGCTGATGTTAAAATAACTGATTTTCCTTCAGCATAAATTCCATCTTCATAACAATCACGATCTACACCAATTACCCAAGCTTCTTCACCTTTTTGGACTTGTTCTTTTGCTGCTTCTACAACACCGGCATTTACTCCACCTGCTGCTGCAAAGATAATATCAGCATTTTGTGAATACATTGTTGTTGCTGTTGTCTTTCCAATTTCAGCATTGTCAAATGTTCCTGTATAATTATATAAAACTTTTGCTTGATCATTTGCATCCTGAACTCCTTGAATAAACCCTAGTCCAAAGCGTTCTACTGCTGGATTTTTAATTCCACCGATATAACCTACTACATCTGTTTTTGTTTGCTTTCCTGCAATATATCCTACTAAGTAACCTGCTTGTTCTTCTCTAAATAAGAATGAATGAACATTATCTAATGCTTCTGGTGCATCAGCTGCTGCATCTTGTGGCTCGGCATCAATTAAGATGAAATCTGTATCTGGATTTGCTTTTGCCACGTGATACATTGGATCTGCTGCTGAATAACCTGCTGCAATAACAATATCATTTTGCATTGCAGATGCTGATAAATTTGTTTTAATTTGTGATTCCTCAGCCGTTTCTGTGTATGAAGCATTTAAACCATTTTCTGTTGTAAATGCCTCAATTCCTTCCCAAGTTCCTTGGTTAAACGAACGGTCATTAATCCCACCTGTATCCGTTACAAATCCAACCTTTATCGCTGAATCATCACCTTCACTTGTACAACCAGCAAGGATTAAAATCATTACTGTTATTAATGAAAAATATCTCTTCATACTATAATTCCTCTTTTCTATTCCCATAAATTCAATCTTTACAATTATAACAGAAAAAAATTATTTGTGGCTAAATTTTAACCCTAATTTCAAATTAATTGATTAATGGTATTAATGTCTGATTTTTAATAACTCAAGTAAAAAGACAGCCATTTTCATTAACTGTCTTAATCCATTGCTATAATTTAATCGTAGTTACTAAATAAATACTTACTTTTCTTAGTATTTTCCGTTTACATTTATTTTAAGAATTGAATCTAAATCCTCTTTTGTTGCTGCTACATCACCTGACTTTTCTAAAGCATTATACGCTTCTTCTACTAATTTTGCATCAACATTTGGATTTTCTTTTGGTAAACCTACTCCATCTTCTTTTGAACCAAGAATCGTTGTTCCTGATGCAAATGTACCTTCATAATGTGCTTTTAATCCGGCAACTGCCGCATTTCCAACATTTTTCATTGCTGATGTTAACATTAATGATTTTCCTTCGGCATAAATTCCATCTTCATATGCATCTCGGTCTACTCCAATCATCCACGCTGAATTACCTTTACTTATTTCATCTCTTGTTGCTTCGACAATTCCAGCATTTACGCCTCCTGCTGCACCAAAGATTACATCTACACCTTTTGAATACATTGTTGAAGCCGTTGTTTTTCCAATTCCAACATCTTCAAAACTTCCTGAGTAATTATACTCTACACTTGCTTGGTTATTTGCTGCTTGAACTCCATTTACAAAACCAATTCCAAAACGTTCAACTGGTGGACTTTGAATTCCTCCAATAAATCCAACTTTATTTGTCTTTGTTTCTTTACCAGCAACATAACCTGCTAAAAAACCGGCTTCTTGCTCATTAAATAAATAACTGTGAACATTATCTAATTTCTGTACTTTATCATTTTCATCTGTTGGCTCAGCATCAATTAAAACAAAGTCCGTATCTGGATTTGCTTGTGCAACATTATAAACTGGTGAAGCAAATGTATAACCTGCTGCTACTACAACATCACTTTTTTGGGCTTGTGCCGTTAAATTTGTTTCATATTGTGATGCTTCTTTTGATTCGATATATGCAGTTGCAATATCATTTTCTTTAGCATATGCTTCAATTCCTTCCCAAGTTCCTTGGTTGAATGATTTATCGTTTATTCCACCAACATCAGTAACAAAACCAATTTGTTTTCCTGAAGCATTTGCTCCATTATCTGCTCCGCACCCTACTAGTGCAACTACCATAATTGTAATTAAAGTTAATACTTTTTTCACATTCTCTCCCTAATCTGTTAATATTGTCCATAAAAAAATAGGCACTGACGGCCTATTTTTTGAGACTGTCATTATAGTCCATACATTTACGGTGTACGGGTAGAAACTTGTTGACCATATTTCAACGGATATACAATGATTACTCTTTATTATAACACATTAAGATTATTTATAACTTTTTTTTATATTATTCAGATAAAAAACGTTGACTGAACTTTACATATAATTCTTGAAACTCAATTACCGCAATTTCTTCACTACGAATATTTGCTTTAATCCCATTTGTTTCTAAAAAATCAATTAATTCAGTCTTCACAATTCCATATGTAGCATTTAAATTGTTTACTAAAGTTTTTCGTTTTTGTTTAAAAGCATTTTGAACGAATTTTTCAAATTTTAAAATATCAACATTATGCTCTTTACGCTTAAAACTAATAATTGCTGAATCAATTTTTGGTACTGGGTCAAAAACAGTTTTCTTAACTGTAAACTCATATTTAACATCACTAATTGTTTGGCAAAAGACTGACAATGAATTATATTTTTTCGTTTTTGAATCAGCAGCAATTCTTTCAGCAACTTCTTTTTGTACCATTATGTATAGTTCATCAATAAATGGCATTTCTAAAAGAATTTTTGTAATAATTGCTGTTGTAATATAGTAAGGTAAATTTGCTACTACTTTTACTTTATCTTTTTTTACTAACTGCTTTAATGCATCAGGTTTTATTTCTAAAAAATCTTGATTTATTACTTGAAAATTTTCAGTTGCAAATGTTTGCTCTAAAATTGGGATTAATCGTTGGTCAATTTCCACAGCTGTGACATCGTTTGCATCTTCTAATAAAATTTCGGTTAATGCTCCAATCCCTGGACCTATTTCGATTACTGATGTTGCTTTGTCTACGTTTGCAGTATTGACAATTTTACGAACAATGTTCACATCTGTTAAAAAGTTTTGTCCGAGACTTTTTTTCAACTCAATTTTACTTGCTTTAATTGTATGGATATTTGCTTGTGCCATTAAAACTCCTTTATAATTTCAACAATTTTCTTCGGACTTATATTGAAGTCATTTAATTGTTTTAATACTTTTTGATTATTTCCGTATGCAATATGTAGTCGATCACATAAAATTGTTCGTTTACTTTTACTCGCATACACTCCCCAATCAACTAAATCACTTATTGTATACGTAACTTGGTTAGTTTCTGCCACTTGGTATAAATTGGATAATGCCGCTTTTATATCTTCAGCTTTTGCGTGTTCTACGCCAACTTTACATTTATTTTTGCTAATTGCTTTATTATTTGGTAAATACGCATGATATAAACTATCTAATTCTACTTCTAATTTTTGACGAATTATTTCTCCAGGACCATCGGGGTCTGTAAAAACTAT
>CAZFWW010000016.1:0-20410 GCA_964522645.1 uncultured Mycoplasmatales bacterium | reverse complement strand
AAGATATTACACAAATGTATCAAGAAGATTAGGACATTTTCATTTTTGCTTGACATTAATTTTACATTTTATTTTAAGCAATTAAATATTCCTGAATAAATTCTCCATGTTTGAAAAATGAAAATAATTTTATTAATTATATTAAATTGAAAATAATTTTACTAAAATAAAATGTTGCATAAACTGTTTATTTTAAAGGCCTTCTTCCTTCAAAATATTTTTTAATTCTTTTTTCAATCTTCTTTTTTTCCAAAGTTTATAACTAACATATGATAAAAAAGGCATAAATAATTGAGTTATCTTTACAGCAAATTTCTCAACTTTTTTACTATATTCATCAAGTTCCGCTTGCTTTTTTTCGCGGATTTCTTCTTTCTTTTCTTCACCTTCTTTTAATGAGCGATCTATTTCTACTCTTTCTCGTAATGAATCTTCACTAATCGGAGCCAAAGAGTCCTTATCAACATAATCATCAATAGTAATATTGAGTTCTGTTGCTTCTATCTGTACACCAAAAATAAATACCATTAGACAAATAACCTTAAAAATATTTTTCTTCATTTCAATCACCTTATAATAATTATACAATATTAAAAAAAATAAGCACAATAGTTTACTTATTTTCATTAAAATTAAAAATCAAATTGAATTATTTTTCCGTAAATCTCCTTAGTTGTGATTGGGCCATGCATACGTGAATCATAACTATCTTCAATATTATCCCCCTGAACAAAATATTCTTCTTCTTTAAGTACATACTCTTGGTCAACTAATTCCAAATTTGATTCACTTTGCTTTTCATCATTTATGTATACTGCATTACCTTTAACTGTTACTTTATCTCCAGGAACCCCAACAATTCTTTTAATATGAAGTGCATATTTATAATCACTGCTACTATTATAAACATTTTGGAAATAACTATCTTCGCGATTTCCATAATTAAAAGCAATTATGTCATCCACTTCAAATGTTTCGGTTTTTCGGTAAATTAAAACATAATTCCCATCTTGATAAGTAGGTTCCATACTTACACCATCAACTACACCGACTTTAATAAACATTGATATTAATAAATATAAAATCAATGCGATTAAAAAGGTGGTTAACAATTCTTTAATAATACTTAAAGCTTTATTCATTGTTCTCCTCTTAATTTTTCTAAATATTGCTGGTCTTCTTTACTCAATTCGATTTTTTCCAGTAAATCTGGTCGATTATAAAATGTTGCCTTTAACTTTTCCTCACGTTTAAACTGTTCAATTAATTTGTGATTTCCATTTAAAAGCACTTCTGGAACATCCATTCCCTCATAACTTGCAGGTCTTGTATATTGGGGATGCTCAAGAAGTCCATCAGAAAATGAATCTTGCTCAAAAGATACATTATTATTTAATACTCCTGGTAACAACCTAATAACACCATCAAGAATTGTCTGGATTGCTAACTCACCACCTGTAATAATAAAATCTCCTAATGATATTTCCTCATCAACATAATTATCAATTACCCGTTGATCAACACCTTCATAACGTCCAGCAAGTAAAGTTATCTCATCCATATTTTTCAACTCTTCTAATTTTGATTGTTTTAAAACTGGGCCTTTAGGAGATGGAAATATCAAATGGGTATCTTCTAAATTATTTGCTTTAATTGCGCTAATAATTGGTTGAGCCATTAATAACATTCCTTCTCCACCGCCAAATGGATAATCGTCTACTTTTTTGTGTTTGTTTTCAGTATAATCGCGAAAATCAATGATATTTATTTCAATAATATCACGATTTAAAGCTTTTGCAATCATCCCAGTATTTTTCCAGCCTTCAAACATCTCCGGAAATATTGTTAAAATATTTATTTTCATTAGCGTAATCCCTCAATTTCTTCAACTTCAATTACTTTTTCAAGTAGATTTACATTAATTATAAAATGATTATTAAATGGGATTAAGAACTCTTTACTATCCAACCCTTTTATTCGTAGTAAATTACTTCCCGGGTTTTCAACTACTTTTAATACTGTTCCCATTATATCACCATCTTGATTTTTTACTGTTAAATCAACTAATTGATAATTAAAATATTCATCTTCATCTAACGCTTTTGCATCTAATAATTCACCATAAACATCACAATTTTTAAATTTTAAAACATCATTAATGTTATCATATCCGACAAATTTGACAATATCAAATGTTTTATGTAGATAGTATTTTTCAATTTTTAAATCTATCATTTCATTTTTAACTTTTACTTTTAAAATACAATTTGGACTAAAGCGTTCTTCTTTAAAATCTGAGTTCGACCTAATTCTCATTTCCCCTTTTATTCCGTGGGTATTAACTATTTTCCCTATTTTAATCATGCTTTAACTCCTTAATTTTACCCACTTCAGTTAATATATGCTCAATTCCGTCTGTTGAATCAATTACATAAGTTCGATTTTTTAAAATAATCTTTTGCTTTAACTGTTCACTTAAAATTTTTCGAATCAATTCTTCATCTTTATTATCACGTTTTTTTATTCTTTTTATAATTGTTTCTTCATCGGTTTGCAAAATAATTGCCAAATCATATTCTAGATTTAATTTATCTACAACTTGACAATCAATTATGACTTTTGGATTTGTTGAAATTATTTCCATCATTTTTTGCTTTAATACTGGATGAACTATTGATTCTAATTTAATTAATTGCTCTTTATCAGAAAAAACTATTTCCCCTAATTTTTTACGATCTACTGTTGGTTTTGCTTTTTTCAAACTAAATACTTTCCGTTTTTGTTCAATGGCAAATTCAGTATTGATTTTTTTTATCAACTCAATATCTTCGTTATATAATTTATGGACAATTTCATCACAATTTGCAACGACATATCCCTTTTTTATAAACTCCTTAGCGAGTGTGCTTTTTCCTGAGCCAATTGTTCCTTTTAATGCTATTATCATCTTTCTCCTTGACATTGTGGGCAATAGTGTGTTCCACGACCACCAACTTTAATCTTTTTCAACTTGGTACCACAACGATAACATTCTTCACCTTTACGACCATACACATTTAAACTATATTGAAATTTACCTGTTACATTTTTAGTAACCGTAAAACTCTTAACTGTTGTTCCACCGGCCTCTATTGCCGCTTTAATAATTTTGTCTCCAGCATCTATAATCATTTTTATTTGTTTATCACTAAGTTCTTTTACTGGTGTTAATGGGTGAATTTGAACTTGATATAAAATCTCATCAACATAAATATTACCAAATCCAGTTACAATTGTTTGGTCTAATAAAATCTGTTTAATTGATGATTTACGGGTTGCCACTTTACTTTTAAAGTAATCTACTGTTAGCATTTTATCATATGGTTCTAAACCTAATTTAGCAATACTTTTCAACTCCTTTTCATGTCCTTTTAATACAATTTCCATTGTCCCAAATTTTCGTGTATCATTGTAACGTAGTTCACTGCCATCAGTAAAACGAAAAATGATATAATCGTGTTTTGTAATCTCATCTGGATCGGGATAATAATTATATTTTCCTTCCATACGTAAGTGCGATATAAGTGTGTATTCATCGGTATCAATAAATAAATATTTTCCTAAACGACGAACATCAGTAATTGTTTGGTCAATTAGCTTAGTTTCAAAATAATCAACCGTTGTATTTTTGAGCATTTTCTCACATAATACTTCAACTGACTCAATTTTTTTATCCATCACAAGTTCTTTTAATACACGGCGTACCGTTTCTACTTCTGGTAATTCTGGCATAATTAATCTCCTTTTCAAGTAGATAAGATTCAAGTTTGACTTAATTCTCACCTGTATACTATTTTATTATTATATTACTTTCATTGCTACTTATCTGACATCTTTTTAACAACAAAATATTCACGATAATCATCGCTTGTTGCTTTTACTATTTTAAAATATTTTTGTAATGTTTGCTCGTAATATGCTTTTGCTGCAATCATTTGCTCATGACACTCATCAATCTGACCATCTTCATCAATAAAAGTAAAGAAATGGTTAACGTGAATTTCATCAATTTGTTTTGAATGCCAAATGTATTGAACATCATCAATATAACCAATCTCCTGATAATCATCAAAATTTTCAAGGTTACTTTGTTTATGAATATCAAACAAAAATATTCCACCAACTTTCAAGTGCTTACATACATTTTTGAATGTTGCATTTAACTTGGAATCAGTTGTAATATAGTTAATTGTATCCATAAAACAAATAATAACATCATACTGCATCTTTAAATCAAACTTTGTCGCGTCATCAACAAAAAACTCAGCATTAAGTTTTTTACTTTGAGCAATTTTAATCATTTCCGGACTTAAGTCAAATCCCGTATAATCAATCTCTTCTAGATCAATCAACTCAGCAAATTTTCCGGTACCTGAACCAATTTCTAAGACCTTTAATCGTTGATTAGACTTCGGTAATTCACTAATATTTTTTTGAAAAAATTCAACCCAAACATTATAATCAATTTCTTGTTGTAAAAAATCATAATATTTAGCTAATTTTGTATAATCTGCCTTTAACATATTTCTTGAATAATCTCCTCTAACTTTTCGATAAACATTTGATTATTACTAACAAATTTTTCTGGTTTAAATTCATTAATATTATTTAATGCTGTTTTAAGTTCCTCTGGTGTTTGAACCATTATTATTAGATTTTTATTTGAATAATTTGTACTGATTTCAACTTGATGATCATTTACATGTTCACCATACTTTTGCAAGCGAGGTACAACAATTACTTTTTTTTGTGCTTTAATTGAATTTAGAATTGAACCAACTCCACCATGAGTTATAATAACATCATTCTTAGCAATCTCACCAATAAAATCTTCGATATACGGTACAACTTGCACTTGATGGTTTTCATATTTTGTTGATCCAATTTGCATCGTGTATTCTGCAGGAAAATTTACTTCTTCTATCATTTTAAATAAGCGTTTAAACTCTTGTTCTTGAGTCCCAACTGTTACAAGTATTTTCAAAATAATCCTCCTAAATAAGTTGCAGTAGGATAGACATTTAACATTTCTTGATGTTGAACTATCACCTTATTACAAACTGGTCTAATTAATTTATACGTAAGTGATGGCGATGATACTTTAGCATAACTCTCAATATAAATTGTTTTAATTTTAAATAACTTTGCCATCCAGAAAATAAAAACACACGTATGTGCACCAGTTGAAATAACTAGGTCAGGCTTTTCATTTTTGAGAATTTTAAAACCTCGATATATATTTCGAATAGTAATTCCAAAATACTGAACTAAGTTTGCACGAGTACCATATTTCAAATAATATTTAACCTTTTTGTGAGCAATTTTATCTTCTGTAACGTATACTAATTCATGATTTTCACCTAATTGATTTAGTTGTAACAACTCACTAAAATGCCCTCCGGCAGATGACACCATTAATATTTTAGCCATTATTTCTCCTTTTTGTGAAGCAACTCAATAACTAATTTTCGTCCACTGCTTGCACCATTATATTCATTCCACTTCTGATTAAATGCTTCGATTTTATCACGATTATAATTTTTAGTTTGAATATAATCAATCATTTCTTCACTATCTGTTGTTACAAATCCTGGCAGTTCTTCTTTAGGAATAAATAATCCTTGCTCTTCTTCGTATTTTTCATAATCATATACATAAAATGCACACGCAGTATTGAAAATTGCAGCATCAAATATAACCGAAGAATAATCTGTTATGATTAAATCACTTACTTTGTAAAACTCATTTAATTGATAATCGCAAACTTCAATTGCTTCAGGAATTTCATAGTCCTTAATTTCGACTCCTGGATGTAATCGGTAAAAGACACTAAATTCATCTGGTAGCTCTTGAGCAAGTTTTTTTACAAAATCCAGTTGTTTTTCATTATCAACTTTATTATCTCTAAATGTTGGCATATACAAAATAACAAACTTCTCAGTTAAATTACGATTATGAAGCATTAAGTTTTTAACTGACATTTCATATTCATGCGTGTATAAATAGTCACTTCGTACAAATCCAGTTGTTAAAAATTTCCCATCTTCCTCGGTTTCAAATGCTTCTTTCATACATTCTTTCATTGCTTCACTACCTACTGCAATATAGTCAAATGAATTATAAACTGCTCGAAAACGACGCTTTGCTGACTTACTCATCTTTTGATTTTTAGGAGCTGCTAAACCAAATTTCTTTACTGCCCCTGCTGCATGCCAAATTTGAACTATTTTTTTCTGGGGGAATTTTAATGCTGCTAATGGATAATAATAGTTATCAACAATTATTATATCAGCCTGTTTAATTAACTTTAATTGTTTTTTCATTGATGTGTCATTTGGATTAAACTCCAATACCTCATAAATATTTGCTGATAATTGTTTCTTTATTGATATATTATTATCGTGGAATGTCGTAATAAATAATACTGTATTCTTTTTTTGATGAACACCGAGTGTTCGCCAAAAATAAGTGTATTTAATCTGTTTAATGTATATCCTTTTTAATAGTTCTTTCATGTTACCTCTTGTTACAATTATTTTAAATCTGTTAAGAAACTTGTTCCTTCATCAGTCGATTTAATTTTGAAGTTTTGGCAAATTGTTTCACCTAAGTCTTCAAATGACTTACGAAGCGGAATGTATGTATCACCGTTTAAACTTGGTGAATATACTAATAATGGTACATACTCACGAGTATGATCATTACCAATATATGTAGGGTCATTACCATGATCTGCGGTAATAATTAATAAATCATCTTCATTTAAATTCTCAAGGATTTCTGGTACACGTCCATCAAATTCCTCTAACGCATTTTTATAACCTTCAACATCACGTGGATGACCATACATTGAATCAAAGTCAACTAAATTTGTAAAAACAAATCCTTTAACGTTGTCACGTTTTAAGACATTAATTGTTTGATCTACACCATCCATATTTGATTTTGTCTTGATTTTCTCACTAATACCATTACCACTGAAAATATCACTAATTTTCCCGATGGCAATTGAATCTAATCCCGCATCAATTAAGTGGTTTAATACCGTTGGCTTATGTGGATCAAGCGCTAAATCACGACGATTTGCAGTACGATAATAATCTTCATGTGTTCCTAAAAACGGACGAGCAATTACACGGGCTACATTGTATTTTGGATCTTTTGTTAACTCACGAGCAATATCACACGCTGCATATAATTCTTCTAATGGGATTAATTCTTCATGAGCCGCTATTTGGAATGTTGAATCAACTGAAGTATAAACAATAAAACTTCCTGTTTCCATATGTTCTTTAAAATATTCATTAATTACTTGCATTCCGTTTGCTTCTTTATTGGCAATAACTTTACGACCTGTTCTTTTTTCAAATTCGCTAATCAATTCTTCAGGAAAACCATTATCCACAAACTGAGTAAATCCTTGGTGTAAAGTTGCACCCATCATTTCAAAGTGTCCTGTCATTGTGTCTTTTCCATCACCTACTTCTTGCATTTTCCCATAGCAAGCTAGTGGTTTTAATACTGGGGGAACGGTTTTAATATAGTTTATATTACCAAGTCCTAGTTTTTGTAAATTAGGTAATTCTAACCCGACCTCTTGCGAAATATTACCTAAAGTATTTACACCAAAATCACCAAATTTATCGGCATCAGGTGCTTGACCAATTCCTACTGAATCTAATACGATTGTAATTACTCTATTATATGTTTTCATTATTATTTCCTCCTAGACGATGATGTCTTTTATATTCTTCTTTAATTTTTTCTTTTGCTGTATGCGTATATATTTGGGTTGTTGCAATATTCTCATGACCCAATAATTCCTGCACAAATTTCAAATCAAGTCCTTGATTTAATAAATGAGTTGCCACGCTATGACGGAACATGTGTGGCGTTAGATTATCAATTCCAACTTGATATCCATACTTTTTAATTATTTTATAGCATCCTTGTCTTGTTAGTTTACGATTATGGTGATTTACAATTAAATAATTGTTTTCTCTGCCAAATCGATTACGATAATTTGTTAAGTATAAAACAATGTACTCTTTTGTCTGCTGATCAAACGGTACATATCGTTCTTTTTTCCCTTTTCCCTTAACTTTTATAAACTGTTCGTTTAAATCGACATCAGAAGTCATTATTTCAATCAACTCGCTGACTCTAATTCCTGTACTATATAAAATTTCTAAAATTACTCGATCACGTGCAGTAAAGTGATTAATAACCTCAACACTTGTTATCAATTGATTAATCAAACTTGAATCTAGATATTCAGGTAGTTTTTGGGTTTTCTTCTTCACTTTAATGTTACTACACGGATAAACGGTAATTAAATTTTCACTATATAAATACTTTAAACAATTTTTAATACTTGAGTATTTTCTTAAAACTGTGTTCTCAGCATAATTTTTTTGTAAATACGTAATGTACTGGTAAATATCTGCTTCGGTTAGTTTGTCAAAATCCATCTTAATAAAATCGGTAAAATACTCTAAGTCGCGATTATAATTAGTTACTGTATGAATTGAATAATATCTTTCAATTTGTAAATACGTAATGTATTTATTAATTAATTCTTGATTAGTATTCATTTGCTTCAAATAATGTGATTAGTTCCTTAAATTTTTCCGAGACTATTTCCAAATATTCATCAAAACTAATATCACTTGACCCATCCGCAAGATCACTAATTGTTCTTAAAACTACGCAATCAATTCCTAACTGCTGTGCAGTCATTAAAATACTTGTTGATTCCATTTCAATTGCTAGTACATTATCAAAATTTTCCATAATATAAGAACGCTGCTCTTCACGACAAACAAAACTATCACCGCTCACGATTGTTCCAATATGAAGTGGATGTTCTAATTTCTGTACAAGCTTAGTAAATCTTTGATGGTTATTTACTGTAAAATATTTTTCTTTTTGGGGTAATTGTCCAATTTCATAATTAAATGCAGTTACATCTACATCCCAAAATGCCATTTTATCAGCAATAACAATATCCGAAACTTTCAAACCTGAGCCGATTCCACCAGCGGTTCCAATACTAACAATTAAATCCGGTTGATATTTTTCAATAATCAAACTCGTTGTAATTGCAGCATTAACTTTACCGATTCCACTATTTAAAAAATAGTATGTGTTGTTTGCTTGATACTTATAAACCGGCTGATTATTAATCTGATCAATTAATTCAGGATTATATGCATCAATTGTTGGCTTTATTTCTTCAGACATTGCACTCATTATTACAATATTCATATCCTTTCACCTCAATTTATATTATACCAAAATATAGGTAAATATATGAGTTATTATTAGTCAAGGTTTTTGTCATTTATTCAGTCGCATTTCTTATTAAATTAAGATTTATAAATTTTATTAACAACATAAAAAATAAGGGCATTATAACCCTTATTTTTAACATTTATTATTTTTTTGCTAATTTTGCAATAACATTTGTATAAATTTCTAGTGCTGGTTGAATGAATTTAATTTCTAAGCATTCATTTGCTTGGTGCATTTTATCAATCATTCCCTGATCTGCAAATACCATTCCAAATGCAACACCTTTTTTCATTGCACGAGCGTATGTCCCACCACCACTTGATAATGGTTTAGCGTCTACATCTCCTGTAACTTCTTTATATACACCCATTAAAATTTGAATTAATTCATCATTTTCATCAACATATAATTTTTCATCTACTTTATGGATTTTAAATTCTAAACCTGCTTCTTTAACGGCAGCTTCATACTTTGCAATAATTTCTTCATGGTCTGCAAGTACTGGAATACGTGAATCAAGTCCAATTAACTCTTTTCCATCTTTTATTGTAATATTACCAATATTTAATGTTAATAGTCCTGAAACTTCTTCTTCAACATGTCCGCAAATTAATTCACCATTTTTTGTATCCTTAACTTTAGTTGCTAAAATTCAATTCCTGGAGTAATTTCTCCTGCTGCATACATTGCCTCTGCTAAGCGTGTAATTGCATTTTGTCCTAAATGACAGGCCATAGCGTGTGCTGCAACACCATGAACTTCAATTTGTGATTCAGATATTTTATCAAAACTATAACCTAATTCTTCTAAATTGTTTGCAATTTCTGTAACTTTTGTTCCTGTATATATTGCACTATCTGCCACTGCATTATAAGCTCCTGCAGATTCAACGGTAAAATCAACACTTACTGTTCCACTTGCATCAAATTGAGCAATTGTCTTCTCTGCGTTAATTACTGGGAAATTAGCATCAGGTGAAAATCCTGTGTCTGGCATTTCTTCTTTAGCAATATACGCATCAATTCCTTCCCAAGTTGTCTCCTCAGCAGTACCAACAATAAAACGAACACGCTTTTCAAATGTATAACCAAGTTCAAGTAGGGCTTTAACTCCCATTAAACTAATTACCATTGGTCCTTTATCATCAAGTGAACCACGACCAATTATTTTCTCATCAACAATGTCAGCACTAAATGGCTTTGCTTCAGTCCATTTTGCTTCATCTCCTTGAGGTACAACATCTACGTGTCCTAAAATTCCAATCATTTCTCCAGTTTCTGGTCCGATTTCTGCATATCCATAATATCCTTCTGGATCGCAGTATGTTCTAAGTCCAATCTCTGCTGCTAATTCTAAGAATTTTTCTAATGATTCTCTAATTGCAGGTCCAAACGGTGCTCCGGCTTCTTTTCCTTCAACGTTTCTTACTGATGGAATACGTACCATCGCTTGAATATTTTTTACTGTTTCATCAACAAGTTCTGTTGTTTTTAATTTAATATCACTATTCATCTTTCCTCCATAATATACTTGTATTATAACACCTATAGTCTTTTTGTAAAATAATTTTAGAAAAATAACTTTTTTTTATTTATGAAACTAATCAAAAAGAAGAACAAATTCTGTTCTTCCTTTCTAAAAATAATCACTCTTAACTAATTAATGATGCATTTTTGATTTAGTACGAACATGACCTTGATTTTGCTTATGACCATTCTGGTTATGTTGCCCACCAGAACCTGTGTAATGCTCATGTGTCGTGTCAGTACAATTGTTGATATCATGGTTTTCATTTTTAATTCCATGATTATGAGTTTGATCTACACAATCTTCAATATTGTGTACTTCTTTATTATTTACTGTTGAATTTGTGTCCACTAAATTCGTTGCTACATTATTTAAATTCACATGGTTATAATTTTCTACCGAATGTGCATTATGATTATATTTTGGTAGGTGTGTACGATTATATAATAGCCCTTCATCCATTTGTGTTACTTTTGAATAATGGTGAGTTCCTACATTATCAGTACAATTTTCGTAATTATATGTTCCTTGTGCATTTAAATTTACATTTAATAGAACAATTCCAAAGAAGCTCATTACTAATAAACCTGCTATTTTCTTCATTGCTCCTCCTTTTTCCCCCACTCATCCCACACTTATATTATACCATAAATCTATCTTAAATATTTACAGATGAAAAAGTTGTATACAAATTCATAAAAAGCAAAAAGAGAAATCAACTGATTTCTCTTTTAAAAATAATTATGCTTGGTTATTTGAACCAAATTCCACGATTTTTTCTGAAACAACTTTAACAATTGCTTCTTTTCCTGGACCGATAATTTTTCTTGGATCATATACATTTGCATCAGTAGCTAATTTTTCTCTTACTGCTGCTGTCCATACTTGTTGACACTCAGTGTTAACATTAATTTTTGCATGTCCTAATTCGATTGATTTTTTAATTTGATTTTCTGGAATTCCACTTCCCCCGTGTAATACTAATGGTGCGTTTGTTAATTCAGAAATTTCTTTCATTTCATCAAATCCAAGAACAGGTTCCCCATCGTAAGTTCCGTGAACTGATCCTAATGCTGCTGCTAAAGCATCAATTTTTCCTTCTTTAACAATTCTTAAACATTCTTCTGCATCAGCATATTGGATTCCACCAACAACTCCATCTTCTTCTCCACCTACTGTACCTACTTCAGCTTCTACTGATGCATTACGAGCGTGTGCATATTCAACAACCTCTTTTGTCATTGCAATATTTTCTTCAATTGAGTGGTGTGAACCATCGATCATTACTGATGTAAATCCTGCATCAATTGCAGCTTTACAGCTTTCAAAACTACTTCCGTGATCTAAGTGTAAAGCAACTGGTTGTGTTACTTCCATTGTTTCAACTAGTGCTGCAACAAATGCTGCAACTACTTTATATCCACCTTGATATTTAGCAGCCCCCTCTGAAACTCCTAAAATTACTGGTGCGTTTTCTTTTTTTGCTGCCTCTAAAACCGCTTGAGTCCACTCTAAGTTGTTAATGTTAAATTGTCCTACCGCATATTTATTTTCTTTTGCTTTATTAAGCATTTCTGTCATTGATACTAATCCCATTATTAGCTCCTTTCAAATTTACTCTTATATTATAGCAAATATGTATTACAAGTGTTTTTTTTCATGTTAAAACTGTTAACTAGAAAAATTTTTCTTTTTAGTTTCGCTTTTTTTCACCTCTTGAACATCAACGCCTATTGCTTTTAATTTCTGCCAAAAGTAAGGATCTGATTTGGCAACAGCATCACAACCGTTAATTATAATTGGCTGTTTTAAAACTATTGCCATTATTGCAATACTCATAATTATTCGATGGTCATTTGCACCATCAACTTCAATAATGTTTTCACAACCTGTCTTATTTCTTGAACCAATAATCAGTTCATCACGATCATTAATAATAATCGCATAACCAAATTGCTTAATTCGATTTGTGATAGCCATTAATCGATTTGACTCTTTAATTTTTGTTCTTTTTGTATCAATTAATATTTTATTTTGTCCACTAAGAGAAAAGTGAGTTGCTAAAATTGGTAATAAATCTGGGCATTGAGCAACTGAAATTTTTTCATTTTTAGTTTGAATCAAATCAGTAAATACATTATCCGGTTGAAATGTTTTAAAGTTTTTATTTTCAATATTAATTTTTGGGTACCACTTTTCTAAACTTAGCCAATATGCCAAGTTACTTGCATCGATTTCATTTTCATATGTAATGTTTTTTTGATATTTTTGCTTACCGTTAATTATTATTCGTTCTTCTTCCCACATAATTTCAATACCAAATACTTTTAAAACTGCTATTGTTAAATCAATATATCCTTTAGATTCAATTGGTGTTGTAAAGGATATTGTACTATCATTTGGTAAAAGTGGTAACACAAATAGTAAGCCACTGATAAATTGAGAGGAGATATTTCCAACAATTTCATAATCATTATTCTTTAATTCCCCTGTTATTTTCAGAGGAAATTGAAGTTTATAATTCGTAATTTCTGATTGCTTTAAAATATCATTAAATACGTCATGTGGTCGTTTTTGTAATGCTCGACTTGCATTAATATCTGCTTCACCAAAGAGGTAAAGTAATACTGGTAAGATAAAACGAAGTGTTGATCCAGATTCGTTGACCCAAACTTGTCCTGGGTTTTTTATTTCTGTACTATCAATTAAATATCCATTGTTCATTTTAGTTATTACTACGCCACATTTTTGTAAAATTGATAATGTTGCAATTACGTCATCAGATTCTATAATATTTGTAATTTTTGTTTTACCTCGTACCAATAAAGCACAAATTAAACTTCGGTGAATTGTACTTTTTGAAGGAATCGGATTGATTGTTCCTTTTAACTCATTAACAACTGAAAGTTTGCAATTTTGCATCAACTTCACCTAATTTCTTCAAAGTGATAATTTTAATTTGTTGATTTTCATTTTTCTTATCATTTAACATCTGTGGTTTTAAATCCGTTATTGTTATGTCCTTTAGGGCTATTGGCAAATCAAACTTTGTACAAACTGCTTCTAATTTTGCGTTAGGAAAAATTATGTTCATTCCAATTGCAATTGCCTCTCCATGCAGGTACGTTCCGTATTGATAATAAGCTTCAATTGCATGGCCAATGGTATGACCAAAGTTTAAACTTTGGCGAATTCCCAAATCATAATTATCATGTTCAATAAAATATTTTTTAACCATAATACTTTGTTTAATTAACGTTAATAAATCATAGTCCTCTGTTAATAATTGCTCAATTATTGTTAGATTTTTAATTGCTCCATGCTTTATTACTTCAGCCATTCCGTTATTAAAATTTCGTTGATCTAATGTTGTTAGATAGTTAATATCTATTATAACCTTTTGTGGTGAGTTAAAAGTACCAATTGCATTTTTAACCGCTCCAACATTAATTGTATTTTTTGAGCCAACTGCCACATCAACCATTGCAAGAAGCGTTGTCGGAACATATAACACATCAACGCCACGTTTATACGTTGCTGCTACATAACCGACTAAATCTAGTGTTACACCACCACCAATTGCAATGATTAAACTATGCTTGCGTTGAATTTTATTTTTCAGTAAAAACTCAATCATTTTTTCATATTCAACTAGATTCTTGTTGGCTTCACAGGCAGTAAAATAATAACAAAATTGATCATGAATTACTTCTTGATCAACCTTTACTTTATCATCAATAAAAAATACTACTTGCTCATAGTCTGAAATAGTAGATTTTATTTCTGCATTTGTAATATTACTGCCGAATACAACATCATACTTTTTTTGTTCTTCTATCGTAATTCGATCCATTTTTCTACCTTCTTTTTTAATTCGTTATACTGATTAATTGTTAATTGTTGTTCACTATCACTTTTAGCACTTTTTGGTTCTGGGTGAACTTCAATTAACAGACCATCACATCCAGCTGCTACTGCGGCAAGGGAAAGCGGTTCAACTAGTTTCTGTGTTCCCGCTGCATGTGAAGGATCAACAATTACTGGATAATCTGTTCGTTCTTTTAAGATAGTAATCGCTGCCATGTCAATTGTAAATCGTGTGATTGAATCAAATGAACGAAATCCACGTTCACACAAAATAATCTGATGATTACCTGTACTTTCGATATATTTAACTGCCCCAATAAATTCATCTATTGTATTTGCAAGACCACGTTTTAATAAAATTGGTTTTTTGGTTTTTCCAGCAGCAACTAATAAATCAAAGTTTTGCATATTACGTGCTCCAATTTGAATTATATCAATATCATCAATATTATGTAGTTGCTCAATTGTCATTATTTCAGTAATAATAGGTTTTTGCTGTTGTTTTTTTAAATCAACCAACATTTCCAGACCTGCTTCTCGTAACCCTTGAAATGAGTCAGGATTAGTTCGTGGTTTAAAAACTCCAGCTCGATATATATCAGCATCGATTTGCTCCATAATTGTTGTCATTTGCTCCCTTGACTCTAATGCACAAGGACCGGCAATCATTGTAAATGTATTTTGACTAATGATGTGATTATTAATTTTTATTATTTCCATTTAACCTCTAAGTAATTCGAGCTTGCAGCGCTGCTTTTGCTGCTTGCTGCTCTGCTGCTTTTTTTGTTTTCCCAGTTCCTGCACCAATTTCAATATTTTCTAAATAAACATGAGATTCAAATAACTCTTCTCCTCGTTTAGTTTCATACTTAATACTAATTGTTCCATTAACTTGTAATTCCTCTTGTAATGTAGTTTTATAGTCTTTTGCAACATCTTGACTTAACAACTCATCAATACTCGTAATTAATGTGTTGAAAATAAATTTTTCTGCCGCTTTATAACCCTTATCTAGATATATTGCTGCCACAAATGATTCATATACATCCGATACATATGAATTGCTTAATTCAACATTATCTTTTAAAATTGACTTCCCTAAAAGTAAATATTTTTCTAAACCTTCACGTTTAATTAAAAACGAAAGCGAAAATTCTGAAACTAAGATCGCACGTTCTTTTGACATTTGACCCTCACGTTGTTCAGGACGTGTTTTATACATATAATCACTTACTACCATTTGCAAAATTGAATCTCCGAGAAATTCTAGGCGTTGGTAGTTAGCATTATTTTCTGGGAATAAAGAGGGGTGAACAAACGCTTTAACTAGTAAATCTTTGTCTTCAAATTCCAAATCATACTTCTTTTCAATATCCTGAAAGTTTTTCTCAAGGTAATATTTTTGAAATTTACTCATTATAATGTTTCCGCCACCTTTATTAAATCACCAATTGTTGAAATTGTTGCTAGTTTTTCATCTTCAATTGTAAAACCGTGTTCTTCTTCAATATCAACAATAAAATCCATTAAATCAATTGAATCTGCCCCTAAATCTTCTTTAAATCTTGTTGTTTCACTTAATGATGTTACTTCAACATCTAATTTAGTAGCTACTTCTTGTAAAATTTGTTCTTTATTCATTGTTAACTCCCTTTTTCATTTCTTCGATTATATTACTTTCAACCATATTTTTTGCTGATACAAGTGCATTATAAAATGTGTCTTCTGAAGATGAACCATGGGCTTTTACCATCAGTTTATCTAAACCTAAAATTGGAGTTCCCCCAACTCCATTATAATCTAGTTGTTTTTTCACACCTTCAAATTTACCTTTAATTAAAAGTGCACCAATCTTTGTCTTTAAACTTGATAAAAATACCTCTTTTAATGTGTTCTTCATAAATGAAATTGAACCTTCTAAAGTTTTTAAAACCATATTACCAACAAAACCATCCATTACAATAATATCAGTATCTGTTTCTAGTATATAACGTGGTTCAACATTTCCGCCGAAGTTTAAGTCGCTTTCTTTTAATAGATTATATGTTTCACGATATAATTCTGTCCCTTTTGTTTCTTCAGCTCCGATATTCAATAAATTTACTTGGGGATTTGGACAATTAAGAATTTTTTCTTTGTATACCTTAGCCATCTTTGCATACTGAACTAATTGTTCTGGTTTAGCGTCAATATTTGCTCCTAGATCAAGTAAAAGTACACCATTTGGATTATTTTTACTCGGCATAACTCCAGGAAGTGCTGGACGATCTACTCCCTTTAAACGTTTTACAATAAATACTCCGGCTGCAACTAGTGCTCCAGTATTTCCAGCACTAACAAAACAATCAATCTCATCGTTTTTAAGAGCATTTGCTCCAACGACAATTGATGATTCCTTTTTACGACGAATTGCCACTGTCGGCTCATCTTCTCCTAATATTTTATCTGGAGCATTCACAATTTTTATATTTGTTAATGAACTATCAATCGTTTCATTAATTATTGTTTCATTACCGAAGACAACTAATTCTACATCCGGAAAGTCCTGAGCAAATCTATTTGCTGCTGCAATGTTTGCAGCCGGTGAATTATCGCCTCCAAAGATATCAAATCCTATTTTCATTTTTTTCCTTTCTAAACTTAATTAATAGTGTAATTCCAACTATTACCATTATAATTGATGTTAATTGAGCAACACGGATGGGTCCAAACATTAATGCATCTGTACGCATTTGCTCAATTAGTGTACGAATAAAACCATACCATATTAAATAAAATGCTGTTATCTTACCGTATTGATATCGCCATTTTGGACGAAGTAATACTAGAATAATGATCATTCCGATAAAATTCCAGATACTTTCATATAAAAACGTTGGGTGATAATAAACCTCGTTAATATACATTCCATTAACAATAAAATCCGGTAAACGAAGTGTATTTTTTAAAAACTCATACGTTGTTTCTGTTCCGTGAGCTTCCGAATTCATAAAATTCCCAAATCGTCCTAAACTTTGCGAAAATAAAAGTCCGGGAATTGCAATATCCGATATTTTAAATAAGTAAATATTATTTTTACGGCAAAAATATATTGTATAAATTCCGGCTCCAATTAAACCACCATGAATTGCAAGTCCTCCGTGCCAAATTTTAATTATTTCGCTTGGATCTGCAAGGTAAACTGGTAGTTCAAATAATACATACCACGTTCTGGCTCCTAAAAATCCGAATAATACTGCGTAAAATGCGTAATCATAAATTAATTCTTTATCAATATTGTGTAGTTTTCCTTCTCGTACGGCAATAGCTATACCAATTAACATTCCTGACACAATAAAAATTGCATACCATGTTATTGTAACTATCCCTAAATCAATCGCTATCGGGTTCATTTTTTATTCTCCATCAAAATTTTATTTAAATCATCTATAAATGCTTCAGCAGAGTCGTAATTATGGAATTTTTTAAGTTCATAATTTGCAACAGCTGCTTCAACTAAACTTGCAACACTACGTCCAATGTTAACCGGAATGATTATTTTAGGAATATCTGTTCCTAAAATTGTTTCAATTTCATTATTATTACCAATACGGTCTTCATTTCCAGTCATTGGACGCAATTCAATTACAAGATCAATTGCTTTTTGCGGTAATACTTTTGTTGTGCCAAAAAGTTTTTGGATATTTACTATCCCAATCCCTCTAATCTCTAAACGATTTTTCAATAACTTTGGTGCTGAACCAATTAATGTATCTTCATCAGTTTTTTTAATCACAACTGAATCATCTGTTACTAAATAATGACCACGATTAATCAATTCTAAGGCAATCTCACTTTTTCCGACACCACTTTTTCCTTTAATCATTACACCCATTCCAAAAATACTAAGTAGTACACCATGAACTTGGGTTTGTGGTGCTAATTCGTATTCCAGATACGAAAATAATAACGTAAATAATTTCGATGTTGAAATTTCTGAAACACAAATTGGAATATCATACTTATTAGCAAGTTCTAAAAAATACGGATCTGGCTCTAAACCACGAGCAAAAACAATTAATGGTATATCCGGATGTAAGTACTTGCTAATATTTTCTTTGAATTTTTCTTCTGAAAGTGAAGATAAATAATTAACCTCTTGATATCCAAACAATTGGATTCGACGATACGGAAAATACTCTAAATGACCTGTAATTTCAATTCCTGGGCGAGAAATTTCGCGAATTGATACAATGTTGTCAAGTGTATGACTAGCGGTTTTAATCTTTAAAAATTCTAAATCTGTTAATATTTTTTCAATCGTTATACTCTTCATGTTAACTCCCAATTATTTTACGAATCTTATCTTTATATAATTTATCAATGTTTCCAGCTCCAAGCACTGCAATAATGTGATTTTCTTTGATTTCACTGATAAATTGTAAATCTCTTTTTACTTCTTTTCCTAAGTTATTTGTTGCTGCTATTAATGACTCAATACCTATTTCACCAACACTCTCACGCACTGATCCAAAAATATCAGCTAAATATACATTATCAGCTTTTGCTAAACTTTCAGCAAATTCTGTTAAAAATGCTTCCGTTCGGGAAAATGTATGTGGTTGAAATAACACTGACACTGTACAGTTTGGATATTTTTGACAAATGGCATCAATTGTTAATTCAATTGCTGTTGGATGATGAGCATAATCATCTATCATTACAATATTATTTGTCTCATCTAACACTTCGATTTCAAATCTTCGCTTAACACCACTAAATGTTGCTAAGTTACTAATTGCATCATCAATGTCCTTATCCAACGCATACGCTATTGCAATACTTGCAAGGGCATTTAATACCATATGATCACCGGCAAACGGCAATTTATAATTTCCATAATTTACGCCTTTAATTATTAAATCAAAGCTAAAACCGGCAGCACTTTTTTCGATGTTTTCCATCATAATGTCTGCTTGATTTTTGACACCAAAACTAATTGTTTTATCTGCTGTTATTTTACAAACATTTTCATCATCATTATTTAAAATAACAATATCACAAACATTAGCAAATTTTTGGTATGTTTCGATTACATGATCTAAATCTTTAAAAAAATCAGGATGATCAAATTCAATATTATTAATCAATCCGAATTTCGGTTGATAATTTAAGAATGTATTTTTATATTCACATGCTTCAAAGATAAATGTACTACTTTCAGCTTTAGCACTTCCCGTTCCATCACCAATTAAATAGATTGGGTCTTCATCTCTTAACATGGCACTAACAAGCCCAGTTGTAGTTGTTTTTCCATTTGTTCCGGCAATTGCAACTGAATTATGTTCTTTAGCCAACATGCTTAAATAAGCATAATAGCGAATTACTTTAATTCCTAGTTTCTTTGCTTTTAAAACTTCTTCGTGTTCATCACTAAAAGCATTCCCTAAAATCAGGGTATCAATTGTCTCATTAATATTATTTTCATTAAATGTAGTAAATGGAATTTCTTTTTCAATTAGCTTTGCATCGGTGAAAAACACACTCTCAACATCACTACCTAAAACCTCGTGACCCATATCTTTTAAAACACACGCTAGGGCTGTCATTCCACTTCCTTTAATTCCTGTTAAAAAGTATTTCATTTTATCTCCTACTTAATCATTTCTCCAATTGTTTTTTCACCCAATTCGAATAATTTAAT
>CAZFWW010000015.1:0-20752 GCA_964522645.1 uncultured Mycoplasmatales bacterium | reverse complement strand
CATTCTTAATTCCATCAACATCAGGAATGGCTGGTGCAACAATGCCAGTTATGGCTCCGCTTGGAGAAATGGTTTATGGTTCAACAGAAGGAATTATTTATACAATTACAGCATATTCAGCTGCTAGTGGGGTTGTAAATATTATTACGCCAACTTCAGGAGTTGTAATGGGAGGATTAGCATTAGCGAAAGTTCCATATAACCGTTGGGTAAAATTTGTTATGCCACTATTAATTGTATTATCAATAGTAATAATTATTTTCTTAACTCTTGGCTCAATGATGAATTTTGTTATATAATATATATGTAACAAAAAAAAGAATCAAGATGGGGTAACATGAAAAGGTTGTTTCAAACACCAGATTATAATTTAAATAAATTAACAAGAACTGAATTTAAAGTGTACAAAGAATTAAAAAAAGCCCCTGATTTCTATCGGGGTAAGAATATTACAGAAATAAGTAATGATTTATATGTATCACCAGCATCAGTGATTGCAATGTTGAAAAAAATTGGGTTTGATGGATTTAGTGAATTTAAAATCTCATTAAATAATTTTCAAAAACAAACTGAAAACAATAAAAGTAAAAACATTGTTGAACAGGTTTCCTTAGAAATGAATAAAACAATTGATAGTATTGATCACAATGAACTTGATAAAATAGTTCAGAAAATTAGTACATCAAAACGGATTATTATCTTAACATCAGAGCAAACATATTATGTAGGTAAAGAATTTAGGTATAAACTACTGATGCTAAATTATGACGTAATACTGATTAAAGATCGTTTGCTAATGAAGCAAACAATTAATCGGAATAAAGATGATTTAATAATAATCTTTTCCTTATTTGGTAATACTAGCTATATTTATGAAAATTTACGCAACTATTCGGATCAGAAAATTGTAATAACGACAAATTCAAAAGGAATTTTAATTAGTGATAATGACTTGAAGCTTGTTGGATATTATGATGGTACGGAACGAATAAAGCAGATTTACCGTGAAGGATGTGATATCCATCCACGGATTACTCTTACAATATTATCAACGATTATCATAGGTAGTTTACTAGAAGAAAAAAGGACAGAAAACGAGTAATTTTACTCGTTTTTTTTAATGTCAAAGCAAAAAATGAATGAATTTGATTAGCGTTTTAGTAGTTTGATATAACGAAAAATGCATGTTTTAAATTGGTGGATACAATTTAGTGAATATGAAAAATAAAACCGAATAAAAATAATGAAAATAATTAAAAAACAACAAAAAAAGCCTTTGATAATTAGTGTTTTGAGGTTTTTGATTAAATGTCAGTCGCCAAAAATTAAAAGTAATTGTAAAAATAGAGTAAAACTTTTGACACTTTGTTACGCAAAATGTAACAAAAAACATCACTTAAATTTACGTTTTTATTTTTAACTTTTCTTAAATTTTCCAATTTTTTGGTGCTAAAATAGAATTGTAGAAAGGAGTTCGAAATGGAAAAAAAGAAAAAATTTAGGTTAGTCGATGCGGTTTTAATGGCAGTAGTAGTTGTACTGGTAGTTGAGTCAACGGCACCGGCTGCAGCAATTGGGCCATCACAATTCTTTTGGTGGATATTTTTATTAGTATTTTTCTTCTTACCATATGGATTAATCTCATCAGAGTTAGGAACAACATACGATAGTGATGGTGGACTTTATGATTGGGTTAAAAAAGCATTTGGTAAAAAGTCAGGGGGTCGAGTTGCCTGGTACTATTGGATTAACTTTCCAATCTGGATGGCATCACTTGCAATTTTATTCACTGATACTTTTATGCAAATATTCGCAATTGAATTATCACAGTTCATAGTAATCGCAATTCAGTTAGTATTTATCTGGGCAGTAACATTAATTGCACTTACAAAAATCAGTGATGCGAAATGGATTTTAAATTCAGCCGCAGTTGCAAAAGCATTTATCATGTTGAGTTTAGGAGGACTAGGGATATATACTGCTATTAATCACGGTGTTGCCAACGAGTTTACACTACAAACAATGGCACCAACATTTGATAGTTCATCATTAGCATTTATCTCAGTACTAATTTTCAACTTTATGGGATTTGAGGTTGTTGCCTCAATGGCACCAGAGATGGATAACCCACAACGTGATATTCCAAAAGCACTTGTACTTGGAGGGTCACTAATTGCCTTCTTCTATATGTTTGGTGCATTTGGAATGGGTGTAGCAATTCCAACATCAGAAATATCTCCTGATGCCGGATTAATTGACAGTTTTAAAATTTTAATAAATAATAATGGATTTATTATCTTAATCGGTTTATTATTCATGTATACATTAATGTCAAACTTAATTTCTTGGTCATATGGTGTTAACTACGTTGCTCAATACTGTGCAAAAGATGGAGTTTTACCAAAAATGTTTTCAACAGAAATGAAAAACGGAATGCCAAAAGGAGCAGCATTAATTAATGGGGTTGTGGCAACGGTTTTAGTTTTAATTGTACCAATAATTCCAAATGAAGATATTTTCTGGAGTTTCTTCGCCCTTAATGTTGTAACGTTACTTGCTTCATATTTATATATGTTCCCAGCGTTCTTAGTATTAAGAAAAAAAGATCCAGATACAGAACGACCATTTAAAGTCTCAGGTGGACAAGGAATGCTTAAAGCAATCACTTATGTACCATTTACTTTAATTATTGTGTCATTAGTATTAACAATTATCCCAGTAACAGATCTATTTACCGGTGGGGTTGACTTATTTATGGAGTCATTACCAGCGTACATACCACTAATAATTGGATCAGTTATCGCAATTGTTATTGGGGAAATCACAATTAATGTTTGTCTAAATAAGGAGGAAAAATGAGAAGATTAACAAGTAGTCCAACAAAGGATAAATTTTATATGCCAGGAGAATTTGAAGAACATTCAGGGTGCTTTTTAATTTGGCCTGAGCGTACAGATAACTGGAGATTAGGTGCAAAACCAGCACAGCAAGTATTTTGTGAATTTATTAATCAAATTCAAAAATATGAACAAGTATATTTAGGAGTTAGTGCCGCACAATATCAAAATGCACGTTCACGTGTTGATGAAAATGTAATTGTTGTTGAAATTAGTAATGATGATTCATGGTCTCGTGATTCAGGACCAACATTTGTTAAAAACGACGAAGGTGAAATTCGTGGAATTGACTGGGACTTCAATGCATGGGGTGGATATGTAGATGGTTTATATTTCCCTTGGGACAAAGACCAATTAGTATGTCAAAAACTATGTGAAGTATTAAAAGTTGATACTTATGATTTTGGACACTTTGTACTAGAAGGTGGATCAATTCACGTTGATGGTGAAGGAACATTAATCACAACTAAAGCATGTTTATTAAGTGAAGGTCGTAACCCAGATTTAACTCAAGAACAAATTGAGGATATTCTAAAAGATGCATTAAATTTAGAAAAAATCATCTGGTTAGATAACGGTATTTATTTAGATGAAACAAACGAACACGTAGATAATATTCTTCATTATGTAGGGCCAGCTGAACTTGTTTTAGCATGGACAGATGATGAATCAGATCCACAATATGAATTTTCAAAAAATGCATTAGAAGTATTAGAAAATGCTACTGATGCAAAAGGGAGAAAGTTTAAAATTCATAAAATGTATTTACCAACACCAATTTTAATCACAGAAGAAGAAAGTTTAGGTGTTGATGAAATCGCTGGAACATTACCAAGAAATGAAGGTGACCGTTTAGCAGCAAGTTATGCAAACTTCTATATTGCTAATGGAGCAGTATTTGTACCACAATTTGATGATCCAAGCGACAAATTAGCAATGGATTTAATTAAGGAAATATTCCCAGAACGTGATGTGATTGGTATTAATTCACGTGAAATTTTATTAGGTGGAGGAAACCTACACTGTATTACGCAGCAAATTCCAAAATAAACAAAAATAATAATTAAAAATAAAATGTATAAGGATTAAAGGAGAAAAAATGAAATTACCAAGCTCAAGTGCAACAAATTTAAATAAACCAAACTTACAACATATGATTGGAATGAAAGATTTTACTACAAAAGAAATGGATGACATGATGGATTTAATGCATTTATTAAAAGAAGCAAGAAAAGCAAATGCAGTACCACAATTATTTAAAAATAAATCAGTAGGGATGATTTTTGAAGCAGGATCAACTCGTACAAGAGTTTCGTTTGAAACTGCAGCAACATTACTTGGAGGACATGCGTTATTCTTATCTCCAAGAGATATCCACTTAGGAGGAAAAGAATCGATTGATGATACAGCACGTGTTTTATCAAGAATGTGTGATATTATCATGGCTCGTACAAATAGTCCGGAAACAATTGATAGTTTAATCAAAATGTCAACAGTACCAGTAATTAATGGTTTAGACACGCGTTTTCACCCAACACAAATGTTAGCAGATTTATTCACAATTCGTGAACATTTACCAGAAGGAAAAAAATTATCAGATTTAACGTTAGCGTTCATGGGAGATGCAACTGATGTTTGTCGTTCATTATTATTAACATGTACAAAATACGGAATGAACTTTAAGCAAATTGGACCGAAAAAATATCACATGGAACCAGAATGGTTAGAATTGGCAGACCAATATTGTAAAGAAACTGGAGCATCATATGAAATTACTGATGATGTTGAAGCAATAAGAGAATGTAATGTAGTTTATGGAGATTCATTCTATTGGGTAACACAATTAGATGAAAAAGAAGAGCGTTTAAATGCATTTATGCCAGATTATGTAATCTCTGAAGAATTAATGGCAAAAGCAGAACCAGGATCATTATTATTACACTGTTTACCAGCAAATGATAAAGAAGAAGTTACACGTGGTGCTTTAGAGAGTGAATATTCAGTAGCATTTGATGAAGCAGAAAACAGATTAACTGCACAAATGGCAATATTAGTATACTTTACACATAAAGATGATGTTAAACCAACTGCTGAAACAGTTAAATATCATGAAGATAAAGTAAATGAGTTTTTAGGAAAACTATAATCGCGAATTAAAGTCGGAGGAATGATGAAGAAATTAGCAGTAATTGCACTAGGTGGAAATGCCCTTGAAGCTCAAGGGGAAGCACCTACTAGTGCAAATCAATTGAAAAATATCAACAAAGTAGTACCAACAATTGTTGATTTAATTAAAGATGGTTACAAAATTGTAATTACACACGGAAATGGCCCGCAAGTTGGTAGAATGTTAATTCAAAACGAAAAAGCAGATAGTGAAGAAACACCAGCAGCAGATTTTGATGTTGTTGATGCAATGAGTCAAGCATCAATCGGTTATCAAATTGAGCAAAGCTTATTAAACCAATTAAAGGCAAATGGTATTCATAAGGATGTAACAACATTAATCACTCAAGTACTTGTGAGTAAAGATGATAAAAGTTTTGAAGATCCGACAAAACCAATCGGTCCGTTTTACGATGAACAAAAAGCAAAAGAATTAGCAGAAACAAAAAATTATGATATTAAAGCTGATGCTAATCGTGGTTTCCGCCGTGTTGTAGCATCACCAATGCCAAAAGAAATTGTTGAACTTGAAACAATTAAAACTCTACTAGAAAATGACAATATTGTTGTTTGTTGTGGTGGTGGAGGAATCCCGGTAATCAATGACAACAATATGCTTAAGGGTGTAGCAGCAGTAATTGATAAGGATAAAACAACGGCACTTTTAGCAAAAGAACTAATGGCAGATTATTTAGTAATTTTAACAGCAGTTAGTAATGTGGCAATTCGATTTGGTACTCCTGAGCAAATTAATTTACACAAGGTGTCAACAATGGAATTAGAAACACATATGGCAAATGGTGAATTTGCTCCAGGTAGTATGTTACCGAAAATAGAAGCAACAGTAGGATTTGTAAAAGCAACAGAAAAGAATGCAATAATAACAGACTTGCAAAATTTAAAACCAGCACTTGATGGAGAGGTTGGAACAATAATTAGTAAATAAAATACATTTAACAGAGTATCCCCAAATTAATAAAACTTAAATTGTTAGTTAAATCTAACAAAAATCAATATAAAATCAATATAAAAATTAATATAAAATCAATATAAAATCAATATATAAGTAAAAGCAGAGAAAGTTGAGATTCTCTTAGGAAAAAGGTGTGAACAAATTAAAGTTTACTCCTTTTTTATCTGAAAAATTTAAGAAGAGTAAAAAGTGCTTGTTTAAATTTTTTGTTCAAGTAAGTTGAAATTAATATATGAGTTATTGATTGCTTGTTAAATGCTTTTGATTATTAATTGATATTTTCGATTTTTTAATAATTTCTTCGTGAAAAAATAAATTGAAATTGCCAGTAAAAGTGAGCATAAATTTTTATTAACCATTTTTGCTAAAAGAACGTGATATTTGATATAATATATATTAGGTGAATAATGAAAATAAAATTTATGCAAGAAGCACTAGGAGCAGCAAAAATAGCACTTAGTAAAGACGAAATTCCAATTGGTGCCATTGTGGTACTAGATGATGAAGTTGTCGGATATGGTTATAATAGGCGTGAGCAGGATAATAAAATTAGTTCACATGCCGAAATTATGGCCCTTGAAGCAGCAAGTAAAAAACTTGGAACATGGAAGCTTGAAAATTGTGAATTATATGTAACAGTTGAGCCGTGCTTAATGTGTTATGGAGCAATACTACAGAGTCGGATTAAAAAGATGTATATCGGCTCCAAACAACAAAAATTTAAGAAGACAACTTATCGTCACTTTGTTGAGGAAAGTGAAATTGAAGTTGAAGCAATTGAAATTAATGAGTGTAAAAAAGTGATGCAAGATTTTTTTCAAAATATGAGAAATAAGGAGAAAAAATGTTAGATATTAGAAAGATTATCGAAGATAAAGAGACAGTAATAGAAAATTTAAATCGTCGTAATAAAGATTTTACAGAGCAAATAAATGAAGTGTTAGAACTACATACAGTGTATTTAGAAGCACTAAAGAAAATGGAAGAAGCCAAAAAAATTGTTAATGAAAAATCAAAATTAATTGGACAATATAAGCGTGAAGGAAAAGATGTAACAGACTTAATGGCTGAAATTGCAACTGCTAAAAACCAAATGGATCCTGAAAAAGTAAGTTCTTTAAATAATGAAATTACAGAAAAATTAATGTCAATTCCGAACATGGTTCATCCTGATGCTCCAGTCGGAAAAGATGAAGATGAAAACGTAGAAATCAAGGTATGGGGAGAAAAACCAGCATTTACATTTGAACCACGTCCACACTATGAAATTGGTGAAATCATCGATGGTTTTGACTTTGAGCGAGCAGCTAAAATATCAAAATCACGCTTTGTAATTACAAAGAATTTAGTTGCGAGACTTGAACGAGCAATTAGTAATTTTATGCTTGATACCCACACAAAACACGGATATACAGAATTTGGAATTCCAGTAATTGTATCAGATAATACCCTACGTGGAAGTGGACAACTACCAAAATTTGGGGAAGATTTATTTAAAATCAGTAAACAAAATACAGTTGAAGATGAGTTTGCATCTAATCAAGGTGATCGTGAGTTTTATTTAATTCCAACGGCAGAAGTTGTATTAGCAAACTATCACCAAAATGAAATCTTAAAACTTGAAGACTTAACAGCAAATTATACAGCATATTCACAAAGTTTCCGTAAGGAAGCCGGAAGTGCCGGTAAAGATACACGTGGAATTATCCGTCTTCACCAATTTGGAAAGGTTGAGTTATTCAAATATACAACACCAGAAAATAGTTATGTAGAATTAGACAATATGGTTCAAGATGCAGAACGTATCTTACAAGAATTAAAATTACCATATCGTATTCTTGATTTATGTACAGGAGATTTAGGAGTTAATGCTAAACGTACATATGATTTAGAAGTATGGTTCCCATCACAAAATAAATATCGTGAATGTTCATCATGTTCAAATGTTGAAGATTTCCAAGCACGTCGTGCGAAAATTCGTTTCAAAGATGAAAATAATAAAACTAATTATGTGCATATGTTAAATGGTTCAGGAATGGCAACTGGAAGAATCTTAGCAGCTGTAATGGAAAACTACCAAAATGAAGATGGAACAATTACAATTCCAGATGCATTAAAGAAGTATATGTAATGATAACACTAGAAGATTTACCCCAAAAATGCCTATTAGTTTTCAGTACTCCACACTGCCCAAAATGTCAGGAATTAATGGATAAGTTTAATGAATTTGAACCAGAAATTGAACTTGTATTTGCTGATAACACCAGTGGTCAAATACTCGGACAACATTTTACAGTAATGGTTGCACCAACGACAATATTAATTGAAAATCAACAGGAGATTAAGCGATTTTATGGTTGTAAAAGTGTAGACTATATAAAAGAATTTATTAAATAAGAAATGAGGAAATGTGCAATTGATCAAAAATTATTTAAATGAAATCAAAGGCGACAAGATTGATAAAGACGGTGAAAAGATATTCCACAATGATGGAGTATCTTTTGTTGCGTATAAAGAAAAAGAGTCAAGATATCGAACAACTGTGTATCCAAATATGAGCATTGATACAGGATTTAATGTTGTAATAATTGAAAAGGATAATTTGGAATTAAAATGCAGTTGTAATAATTTTAAACGTCATCATCGATGTGAGCACGTTGTAGCAGCAATGTATAAAATTTGCGAGCAATTTGTTGATGTCGAAGATAAAAAAGCGGATAAAGAAAAAGCGACAATTAATTTGTTTGACAAATATTTTAATTTAAATGATTCAAATATTGTTGAAGAACTATCGTTAGTTTTAAAAGTAAAAAGTGAAAATGAAACATTCGCTATTTCTTTGGCGGTGTTAGTACGTGGGAAAATTTATGCTGCAAATGATATGCGTAAGTTTATTAAGGCAATAAATAATCAAGAAGAATTAAAATTTGGTAAACACATCTCACTATCTAACTATAAATTTAAACAGAATGATATGAAAGCACTGCACTTTATTGATAATTTAATTGAAAGTAATATTTTGCTCACAAATAAACTAGTTTATCGCCAACTTGTAGTTGCGGAAGCAATCCTTGTTAACATTATTGAATACTTTAATGGACAAACTATTGATTTTAATGGGCAAACACTTCTAGTGGAAAAGGGGTTAATTGATTACAATATTAAAGTGAAAATGCAGTCTGATGAATTAGTAATTGATTTTCAAAAATTATATTATAAATATTATGTAATTGGTCAATTAAATCGACTATTTATTGATGAGAATAGACTAATCATTAACGAAGAAAATCATGCCTTTTATATTGAGCCATTTACTAAGATGATTGATAAAGGAGAACTAAAAATTTCAGCAAGTTATATCCCACTTGTAATGCAACAAATTATTACTCCGTTAAATAAAACAGGTTCAATTAAAATTGCTCCAGAATTAAATTTTAAACATCACGATAGTGAATTAAGTACAACAATAAAAGTTGCGACGAAAAATGATAGTATTATTGTATATGTTGATTTTAATTATGGTGAATATACGTATACATATGATGGTCGGGCGCAATTTACTGATAACATTTTAGTAACGAGAAATTACAATGAAGAATTTAATGTTTTAAAATACTTATTTGATATTGAACACCAAAAAGTTACTAGTGTAAGTAATAAAATTGGGTATATTGAATACGACTATGAGTACGCTAAGTTTGATTTGCTTTATGAAATATTACCAAAATTAAAACAATATGCAACGATTGAAGTCAGTGATGAGGTTAAGGCAATGCAGATTAACTTTGATGATGAACCATTAGAATTAAAGTTAACTGAGACGAAAAAAATTAATTACTTTGATTTTAATTTTAACTTTACAACTCTTGATCATCGTGAAATTCGTAAAATTATCCGTGAGGCAAATAGTAATCAAAAATATTTTGTGAATAAGAAAAAACAATTTATTGATTTAACGGATAAAAAAGTTCTTAATCAATTATCAGTTATTGATCAAATTAAAACATACGAAAAGAAGGACCAACCAGTACCACTTTATCAAGCATTATACTGGCACCAAATGAGTAATGAATTATTTCCACGCTATAATGTAGATACAATAATTACTCAAACAATTGATAAATTAAATGAGTCAGTTGCAATCGAAAATTTAACTTTATTCCAAGGAGAACTTCGTGAATACCAACGTCAAGGGGTTGAATATTTAAAACGACTACAAAACGCTGGATTTTCAGGAATTCTTGCTGATGAAATGGGACTTGGTAAAACAATTCAAGTCATTGCTTACATCATTGAGATGAACTTAAAAAATGTATTAATTGTTGTGCCAAAAGCATTAGTTTTAAACTGGAAACGCGAAATTGAAAAATTTGCTCCTCATTTAACCGTTAATGTTATTAATGGAGTTAAAGAAAAGCGAATTAATCAAATTACTGATGCACCAAAATACGATATTAATATTACTTCATATTCAATGGTTAGACAAGACATTGATTATCATGCAGATAATATTTATGAATATGTAATTATTGATGAGGCTCAGTATGTGAAAAATCCCAATGCTCAAAATACTCAAAGCTTAAAGTTACTTAATTCCAACCATCGACTAGCATTAAGTGGAACACCAATTGAAAATAATGTAATGGAATTATGGTCAATTTTTGATTTTCTAATGCCAGGATATTTATTGACAAAATCAGAGTTCAATAATTATTTCTTTAAAGAAATTAAACAAGAAAATGTTGAACGCTTAACTCAACTAAAAAAACAAGTTGATCCATTCATATTAAGACGTAATAAACGTTCAGTATTAAAAGAATTACCAGAAAAACAAGAGATTCCAATGTACACTGAATTATCTGATGAACAAGCAAATATCTATGCTACATATGTTAAAACATATCAAGAACAAATTGAAAATGAAGATTTTAGTGGGAATAAAATTCAAATATTATCAATGTTAACTCGATTACGCCAATTAGCAATTCACCCAAAAATGTTTATCAAAGACTATACAGGTGAAGCTGCTAAAATGGAAGTAATTCGTGAACTTGTTACAGAATTAATCGAAAATAACCAAAAAGTTTTAATCTTCTCTCAATTTACTTCGATGCTTGTTTTAATTCAAAAAGAACTGCGTAAAATGAAAGTTAAAAACTTATATTTAGATGGAAAAACATCAAGTGAAGAGCGTCAAAACCTAATTGATGAATTTAATGGTTCAGATACCGAAGTCTTTTTAATTAGTTTAAAAGCTGGTGGTTATGGTCTGAACTTAACAAGTGCTAGTGCGGTAATTCACGTTGATCCTTGGTGGAATAAAAGTGTTGAACGCCAGGCTGAAGACCGTGTTCACCGAATCGGACAAAAACAAAATGTATCGGTCTATAAAATTATTACAACAAATACTATTGAAGAAAAAATCTATGAGTTACAAAATCAAAAAGATGATTTGATTGAATCAATTTTAGATGAACAAAAAACAAATATAAATAATATGAACAAAGAACAACTAGTTGATTTATTTGCAGTAAGAAAGGAATAACATGAATAAAGTAACGATATTACAAACAAGTGATATCCATGGTTATATTTCTAATCATGATTTTATTAATCAAAAAAACTGGGGACTATATGCTTTGACAGGAATAATGAATAATTATTCCCAAGAAGAACGTTTATTAATTGATAGTGGTGACTTTCTTCAAGGTTCACCACTAACGCACTATATCTATGAAAATAAATTAAATCCGCATCCAGTTATCGAATTATTTAATGCAATTGGTTATGATGCCTTAACGTTTGGTAACCATGAATTCAACTATGGACTGGATTTCTTAACGGATTCACTTGCAGAATTTTCAGGAACAATTTTAAGTGCTAATATTGCTGGAATGGAGAAGTTATTACCAATAAAACCTTACCAAATATTTGAAAAAAAGGGTGTTAAAATTGCCGTTATTGGTTTAACAACAATGTATGTTCCCAACTGGGAGAAACCAGAAAATATTAGTGGATTAGACTTTTTAAGTCCAGTTGAAATTTATGGTAAATACGAACAAGAATTAAAAGAAAAGGCCGATATAATTGTTGTTAATTATCATGGTGGTCTTGAGTGTGATTTGAACAAAATTAATGAACCAACAGAAAAAATAACGGGTGAGAATCAAGGAGCAGAATTATTAAGAAATTTTGACTCGATTGATGTGTTATTAACAGGTCATCAGCACCGAACATTTGCGACAAAAATTAAAAATACATTTACAGTTCAGCCTGCAAATAACGGTCAGTATGTATCAAAAATTGAAATTGATGCTGATTTGAAAAAGGTAGTCAGTGCTGAATTAGTACCAGCTGATGAAAATAACATTAATAATCCGTTAACAACAATTACAAATGAAGTTGAAAAAGCAACGGAAATCTATTTAGACCAAGTACTAGGTCGTGCTTCAGAAGATATGATAATCGAAGACATCTTTACAGCTCGAAAGGAAGGGCATAGTTTAATAAATTTAATCAGTAAAGTCCAATTAGAAGTAAGTGGAGCAATGATTAGTGCCTTAAGTCTATTTGACAGTGCTGTGGGGTTCAAAACGGAAATTTCAATGCGTGATTTAATCGCTAACTACCCGTATCCAAATACATTTGTTGTTGTTGAACTGACAGGACAAGACTTATTAGAAATTATGGAAATCAGTGCTAGTTATTTTGTAGTTCGTGATGGTGAAATAGCGGTTAATGAAAAATTTACTAATCCTAAAGCACAACATTATCAATACGATATTTTCTACGGAGTTGATTATGAGATTGATGCAAGTCAAACACCAGGTAAAAAAGTTACAGCAAGTTATAATGGAGAAAAAATTGAAGCCGATAAAATTTACACTTTAGTTGTTAATAACTATCGTGCAAGTAATGTTGCTTGGTATCCAACATACAAACGAGCAAAAATAATTAAAGAGATTGATCGTGATATGGTTAGTTTATTAACAGAATACATTAGTAAGCGACCAATCATTGAAGTTGATAACAACAAAAATTTTGTTGTTCATAAATAAGGAGATAAATGCAAGAATATAGTGTAATTGTAATTGGTGGTGGTCATGCCGGATGTGAAGCGGCGTATGCAAGTGCCAAAATGGGAATAAAAACTGCACTAATTACTAGTGATATTGCAACAATTGCAATGGCTCCCTGCAATCCATCGATTGGAGGACCAGCCAAAGGTATTGTAGTTCGGGAAATTGATGCTCTTGGCGGAGCAATGGGAAAAATTAGTGATATGAGTATGATTCAAATTAAAATGCTTAATCGCTCAAAAGGACCAGCAGTCCATTCATTAAGAGCCCAAATGGATAAAGTTGATTATCCGAAAAATATGCAAAATTTAATCTTAAATACTGAAAATTTAACTGTAATTGAAGCAATGGTTGATGAATTAATGTTTAATGATGATTTAAGCATGATTACAGGAGTAAAATTAAAGTCAGATGAAGAAATTATCGGAGAAAAAGTAATTGTGACAACAGGAACATATATGGATTCATACATAATTAATGGTAGTAAGAAAATCTCAAGTGGACCTGATAACCTACCAACAACCAAAACTTTGTCTGATAGCATAAAAAAAGCAGGAATTGAAATGTTTAGATTAAAAACTGGAACTCCAGCTCGTGTTAAAATTGATTCAATTGATTATAGTAAAGCTGAACTTACTGGTGGTGATGATGAGCCACTTGCATTTAGTTTTTATGAACCTAAGTACTTGAAACCAGAAGAGCAAGTACCTTGTTACTTAATTTATACAGCACCTGAAACCCACAAGATTATTAATGAAAACCTAGGAGTATCAGGAATGTATTCAGGTGTAATTGAGGGAGTTGGGCCAAGATATTGTCCATCAATTGAAGATAAACTTGTACGTTTTGCCGATAAAGAACGCCATCAATTATTTTTAGAACCCGAAAGTCGTCATTTGGATACGATTTATGTTCAAGGGTTTTCAACTTCAATGCCATATGATGTTCAAGATAAAATGATTGCCTCACTTCCAGGACTTGAAAATGCAGTGATTGATAAGTATGGTTATGCAATTGAATATGAAGCAATTAGACCAGAACAATTAAAAGTTACACTGGAAAGTAAAAAAGTTAACAACTTATATTTTGCTGGACAAGTTAACGGAACTAGTGGTTATGAAGAAGCAGCAGGTCAAGGAATTGTTGCCGGAATTAATGCCGCTTTAAGTATTCAACAAAAAGAACCACTTGTTTTAACAAGAATGGATAGTTACATTGGTTTAATGATTGATGATTTAATTACAAAGGGAACAGAAGAGCCATATCGTTTATTAACATCACGTAGTGAATTCAGATTATATTTACGTAGTGATAATGCGGATTTACGCCTTAGTCAAAAAGGATATGAAGTTGGATTATTAAATTCTGAACATTACCAAATGTTTGTAAAAAAACGTGAACAAATAAGCGAATTAAAAGAGTTGTTAAAAACAATTAAGGTAACACCGAAAAATTTAACACCTGAGATTGCACAAAAATATAATACGGATGAATTAACACGTGGAATGAGTGCCTTTGAGTTGTTAAAAAGACCAACAATTACAACGGAAACGATGTTAGAGATGTTTGAACTTGATTATCCTCAAGATGTATTAAAGCAAGTAGAAATTCAAATTAAATATGATGGTTATATTGCCAAAGTTCATAAACAAATTGAACGTCAAGAAAAACTATATCGTGCTCGTATTTTTGAGGGGATTGATTACAACCAAGTGCCAAATTTAGCACTTGAAGCACAAGAGAAATTGAATAAAATGCGTCCAGAAACACTGGGGCATGCCGCACAGATATCAGGAATAAATCCTGCGGATATTTCAATGTTACAAATTTATTTAGAAGCTAGAAGAAAGAAATAAGGTGGGGAAATGAGTACAACAATATATTTTAAATACGGAGCAATGAATTCAGGAAAGAGTTTAGAACTGATTAAAGTTGCGTACAATTATAAGGAAAATGGAATTGATTCCCTTGTAATTAAACCAGATATTGACAGTCGTGAGAAAAATAAAATTTTCTCACGTACAGGTCTAAAGTGGGAAGCAATCGAAGCTCAAACAGATAATGTAGAGGCAATGCGTGAATTACTTGAAGCCCATCAACAAAATGTTATTTTAGTTGAAGAATCACAATTTTTCAGTAAAGAAGTTATTGATACAATTGTTGATTTTGCTTATTATAAGAATATTAAAGCAGTAATATTTTTCGGGTTAAAAGTAGATTTCCGTGGTGAGTTGTTTGAAGGTAGCAAAAGAATTGTTGAACTTGCAGATAAAATGGAAGAGTCAACATCAATTTGTTGGTGTGGGAAAAAAGCACGCCAAAATGCTCGTGTAGTAAACGGGAAAGTAACAAAGGATGGACCAACAATTTTAATTGATGATGAAAATATTATCGTTGATTATGTAACGTTATGTAATTATCATTTCTTTACAGAAAAGTTAGGGGAATAAAACAATTAAAGACAGCAGATTAGTAGTGTATACACTATTAGTCTGCTGTCTTTATTTATGATTAGTTTTAAAGCAACTGAGTAAATTAATGTTAAAATAGATAAAAAGGAGTATACTTGTGAAAAAGGGGCTAATTAAAGAAATAGATTATTTAAGTAAGTATGGAGCAACAAAGGAAAAAGTGATTGCTGAATATTTAAAGGTTGACAGGAATTATCAGAATTTAACAGCCACAAGCTTAGCAAATCAATGCTATGTTTCAATTTCTTATGTTACTAAGTTCTGTAAGAAATTTGGCTATAATGGATTTTCAGATTTTAAATATCATTTAATCCACGAATATGAAAATCAAAAATTAACTAAAGACCAATATACAAACTTTTCTGAACAAAATTATCTTGGTGATGTAAAATGTAGCATTGAAGAGACAATTGAGCAAATTGATTTTGTCCAATTACGCTTTATTAGTCAAAAGATAATTAATTGCGGTCAAATTTATATTTATGCAGTTGATGATTGTGAAATTATTGCTAATGAATTTGCAACTAAACTAATTCGCTTAGGAATTAATAGTATAGTTTTAAATAAGCAAAGAATGCTAGAAACAGTTATTAAAAACGATAAAAAAGATAGTATTTTATTGTATATTTCATTTAATGAAAAACCGATTAATATCGAGAGGATAAATCACTTATTAACCGGTAAAGAAATAAAATCTATAATCATTACTGAAGATAGTAAGAGTGAAAATATATCTGGCTTTAACTATAAACTAAATTATTTAAATGTGACAAATTATTACCAGGGATTTCCAATCTCATTACGAGTTAGCATTAATACGATTACTGATATACTCTATCTAATGATTTATGAAAACATCAGTAAAAACTTTTAATTTTTAAGAAAACTTTTACTTTTCTTCGTGGGATAATGAGACTAAGAAAAGGAGTAAGATGAAGAAAAAAGATTATAAGCAGATGGCAACAACCATTTTAAAATTAGTTAATGGTGGAGATAATGTACTAGCAGTAACTAATTGTATGACAAGATTACGTTTAACGATTAGTGATATGTCTTACGTTGATATGAAAAAGATTGAAGAATTAGAATATGTAATTAAAGTTCAGTTTGTTTCAGGACAATTACAGATTGTTTTAGGACCAGGTGTAGTCGATCATGTTACAACGGAGTTTGAAAGTTTAATGCAAACTAAAATTCAAAAGAATGACGCAAAAATCAAGTTTAATATTTTAGATACAATTCAGAAAATTGTTGGACCAGCACTAGGAGCTTTAATTGCAATTGGTTTAATAACATCATTGGTCAATATTTTAATGTTTACTGGTCGATTAGATGAAACAAATTTTTATATTCAAGCATTACAAATTTTTAGTAAAGTGGGAATTAGTTCATTGAGTGTTGTTTTTGCAATTAATACAGCAAAACATTTTAAATCAAATGTAGCGCTTACAACTTTATTTGCAATATTTTTAATCAGTCCTTCAATTGAAGCCATTGTTATAATGGGTGAACCAATTGTTCCGGGAATGGGTGGAATGTTTTCAGCAGTATTTATGGCAATTACGATTGCGATAATTGAAAAGCAATTAAAAAAAGTTATTCCTAATTCACTACAATTATTAATCGTTCCATTATTAACATCGTTATTAACGCTTTTATTATTACTGGTTATCTTAATTCCCGTATCAGCGTTTATTACCAATATAATTGTCAGTGGATTCATTTATATTTCAACAGCAAACCGCTTTTTACAACTAATTGGTTCAGTTGTACTAGCAATTGCTTGGCCATTTTTAGTAATGACTGGACTGCATGCCTCATTATTTGTAGTAATCACTCCAATTTACATGGAAACAGGCTTGACTCCCCTTTTAGCAGCAGCATTGTTATCAATGCCAGCACAACTTGGTGCATCGTGGGCGTATGTTAGATCAAATAAAGGAAACTTAGAATTACGCCAAACTTTTTCCGCATCAGCGTTTTCAATTTTCTTAGGAATTAGCGAGCCAATTCTTTATGGAATTAACTTACCACATTACAAAACATTGATTGTATCAGCAATTGGGGCAGCAATAGGTGCCATTGCTGTTTGGATTTTTGATTTAACAATGACAGTAGGTTTAGGTGGAATATTAAGTATTTTATTTTTCGACACACCTCAGAAAATGATGATTTATGCAGCAATTTGGTTTGGAACAATTATTATCAGTTTTATTATCGGACAAGTACTTTATAAGTTATTAGGGAGTAGTAATGAATAAAGAATTTTTATGGGGGGCAGCAACCAGCGCAAATCAAGTTGAGGGAGGATACAACCAAGATGGCCGTGGTCTTTCCATGATTGATTTTGCCCCAGGAGGAAAAAAACGTACCCGAATTATTTCTGACCCAGAATTTGATTATCAAATTGATAGTTCGGCGTATAAATATCCTAATCATTTGGGGGTAGATTTTTATAATAACTTTAAGGAAGATATAAAACTAATGGCTAAGCAAGGGCTAAAAGCATACAGAATGTCAATCTCTTGGTCAAGGATTTACCCAAATGGAGATGATGCAAAGCCAAATCAAGCAGGAATTAATTTTTATTTGCAAATATTTAAGTTGTTAAAAGAGTATAAAATTGAGCCAATTGTTACAATTTGTCATTTTGATTTACCATATAATTTATTTAAGATGTATAATGGTTGGAATAGTCAAGAAACAATTGATTTTTTTGTTCGCTATGCCCAAACATTATTTGAAAATTATCAAGATTATGTAAAGTATTGGATTACATTTAATGAAATTAATGTATCAATGAAAGTGCCATTATTTACGCTTGGTAATGCATATGGAAAAAGTGAACATAAAGAACAAGAAATATTTAGAGCAATGCATAATCAATTGCTTGCAAGTAGTAAAGTAATTAAGATGGGTCGTACAATAAATCCAAACTTTAAGTTTGGGTCAATGAGTGCTTCAACAGCAGCCTATAGTTATGACTGTAATCCTGTTAATCAACTTGAAAAAATTTTAAAGATGCGTATGTTTTTATATTTTGCAGCCGATGTTCAAATTCGAGGGTATTATCCAAATTATGCAAAGAAGTATTTTGAACAAAATAATATTGATTTGATAATTAACGAAGAAGATAAAATATTACTCAAGAATAATGTGGTTGATTTTCATAGTTTTAGTTATTACCAATCTGTTGTTGTAGCAAAAGAATTTAATCAAGAATTAGTTTCAGGAAATATGATGAGCGGAATAAAAAATCCTTTTTTAACAGCAACATCATGGAACTGGCAAATTGATTCAACGGGTTTACGTATTTGCTTAAATGAACTTTATGAGCGGTATCAAATCCCGTTAATGATTGTTGAAAATGGGATTGGTGAAATTGATGAATTGATTAATGGAAAAGTTGAAGATGACTATCGTATTGAGTATTTAAAAAGTCATATTCAGACAATGCAAGCTGCAATTTACGAAGATGGTGTTGAAGTGATTGGTTATACTCCATGGACATTTATTGACCTTGTGAGTGCTAGTACAGGAGAGATGAGTAAACGCTATGGATTCGTTTATGTTGATTTAGATGATTATGGGAATGGAACATTAAGACGAATTCCCAAAAAAAGTTATTATTGGTACAAAAATGTGATTAAAAGTAATGGGAATGAGTTATAAAACAACTAATATTCAGAGTAAACTCAAATAATACAAAAATTAGGAAAAAAAGTTTAATATTTCTTTAACAATGTTAAATTTTATTGGTAAAGTGTCTTTATTTAGGCACTTTTCTTATTTTATGTTAATAAATATGAATAATTCCTTTGTTTATGAGCAAACCTTTGTTATAATATGTAGGTAAAATCATGAATTTGAAATACATTTTATAGGAGAAATACATGGAAATACAAGAGAAAATATTTATGTTAATAGGGGGACTTGGTATCTTCTTATATGGAATTAAGTTGATGGGGGATTCACTTAAGGCATATGCTGGTGATGATTTAAGAGATATCATAAATCGTTATACATCGAATCCATTTAAAGGAGTTCTAGTAGGAGCTTTATCAACAGTTGCCATTCAAAGTTCATCAGGAACAACAGCACTGACAATTTCACTTGTACGTGCCGGATTAATGGACTTGAAGCAAGCAGTTGGAATTATTATGGGTGCGAATATCGGTACAACTGTTACGGCATTTTTATTAGGTCTTAAAATTAAAGATTATGCATTACCAATTATGTTTATTGGAGCATTAATTTATATGTTTACGACAAGTCGTAAAAAATCACTAATTGGACAAATTATTTTCGGATTTGGAGCTTTATTCTTTGGGATGGCGTTAATGGAGACACCACTTAAAGAGTTAGCAGCAACTCCTGCCTTTGAAGATACAATGCGTAATGTTGGGGAAAATCCATTATTAGGAATTGTGATTGGTGCTGGTTTAACAATGCTTGTTCAGTCATCAAGTGCTACAATTGGGATTTTACAGAGTTTATATGCTGCCGGAGCATTCTCATTCCCAGTTGCAACAGCAATTTTACTTGGAGATAACATTGGGACAACAATTACTTCACTTTTAGCAAGTATGGGTGGTAGTCGTGATTCAAAACGTGCAGCTTTATCACATGTATTCTTCAATATCTTTGGTAGTGGATTATTTTACTTCATGTTATTTGGACTTCAATTTATTGTTCCATACGACTACTTTATTGAACACAATGGACTGACGCCAGAATTACAAATAGCAGTTACCCATTTCTTCTTTAACTTTACAGTGACAATAATGTTAATTTGGTTCGTACCACAATTAGTATGGTTTGTTAAGAAAATTGTTCCAGTTGGTGAAGATGAAATTAAAGTTAACATTCAAGAACACTACTTAGATGAACATTTAATTAAAGATGCACCATCAATGGCACTTGAACAAGCAAAAACAAGTCTATTAAGTCTTGCCTCAACGGTTGAAGAACAAATGAAGTCATTAATTGACTATGTACATGAACCAAATAAAAAAAGTTATGAACAAGTCGTTCAATTAGAAATTGGTGTTAATGCCGTTGATAAAAAGTTAAAACACTTTTTAAATGAATTATCAGGTCATGAAATGACTTTTGAAAGTTCAAAAGAATTAAACTTATATATGTATTCATTAAATGAATTTGAAC
>CAZFWW010000014.1:253-22143 GCA_964522645.1 uncultured Mycoplasmatales bacterium | reverse complement strand
AACAAGGTAAAGCAATAAGCAAGTTACTAGATTATGGAGAGTATTACTTTAAAGAGATAAAAGCCCCAATAGGTTATGTGTTAGATGATACGAAACATCAATTTGAAATTATTGAAGATAACCAAGTGTTTAAGTTTGAGGTAGTTAATGAAATTATCACAAATGAAATAGAAATAACTAAAACAGACTTTGCAAATGGTGAGGAAATCGAGGGTGCGAAATTAATAGTATACGATGAGAGTGGAAATATTTATGAAGAATGGATATCAACAAAAGAAGCCCATAAGTTCACAGCAACATATGGAAAGTATTCAGTATGTGAAGAAATTGCTCCAGTAGGTTATGAAAGATTAACAGAGTGTGTTAAGTTTGAGGTGACAGAAGATGGAGTAGTCCAGAAATTAAAAATTGATAATAAGTTAATTCCAGTAATAGTAAAAGCAGGAATTGACTATAAGAATATATATTTAATAGTAGTAATGAGCATGATAACACTTATGTTATATGTGTTTAGAAAGAAATTATTCATAAAATAAAACCACCATTTGAAAAAATGGTTTTTTTAAATATAAAAATACAGCTATCTTAGAAAGAAATTATTATAAATTGTCAAATATCCGTATATGCCGTATCTATTGGCTGTACAGGTATTTTGCATTCACTAAGTATTTTACATATGTTGTTGTGATAGTAACTCGTTTTCAAAAGTAGTAAGAACGTAGCAACTTTCATGACTACCTATATTCAACACGTATCATTCCTTCTTTCACAGAATGAAACGTATCATGAGTATAATAATTCAGTGTGAGTCCAATTCCATTTGCAAGTTAGAAGTGCAACAGTATTACAAATGTTAGTTATATACATACTAGTAATATTTGGTTCATATTTAGTGATATATTTTTCAAATATAGGTTCAAGAATAGTCACTGCATTCCTTTTAAGTTCACGAAATATAGTTGAATTACTAAATCCAAGTATGTTTGCAATTTTTCGTGCAGACATTTTTGGGAATGATAGTATTGTATTTGATATCTCTGTGCTAGTGATAAGTGTGAATATTTCATAATTTCTCCAAAATTAAACAACTATCATTTATAATAGATATAGATAGTTGTAGTATTATATCTTCCGTCACTATGATAATATTTTTGCTGAAGATAAGGTGAAAATAGATGAAAAATCTGATTTCACAACCTTTAGTAAATATTATATTTACCGTCCGTACAGTTTTGAGGCTCTAGCTCAAGTAATAGTGGAAGAGGTCAAAGACCTTGAGACCACCGGATTGCTGTTACTATTATCATAACGATCATATTGGCATACCGCAGGGGCTTACGAACGAGGCAGACAATATCGCATGGTAATCAGAATATCTCGCTTATGGAAAAAACCACAAGTTAAAAGCGAATAAAATAGGAAACAATATCCGCTTCTAAGGCCAATATGAAGATGCAGAAATAAATCTTTACTATAATTTCGATATTATAATAATCGTGATGACGGATACATCAATGCAAGGACTATCGGACGGATCAACCATCCTCGATATCTTATCGATTGCAAGGGCTCTGTCCTGAAGGTGAAAAGAACAAAATTGATTAATTAAGAGAACAGCATTCGCTAGGTAATAATAGAAGTATTTCAAATTTGTCAGGAACAGTGAATGGTAAATCAATTGATATAACACAATCTAGTGGTAAAAATACTTTTGGTAGTAGTAATTTAGATTTAGACAGCCGAAAATTTGCAACAACACATGCTCCAAACCCAGACATCCATAATAGTAGAGCCAGGGATAGGGCTTTTGATTTGTAGTCTTTGGCTCTTAAAGAGCTTGCTCAAAAGCATTCATCCGACTTGACTGGAGTATTGATCAAACAAGTTGTGATTCCTACACAAAAGTAATTGACCAATTTTAAAACATGTTCTCTAATATTAATCTCGAAATAATTAATTTAAAATAGGAGGAAATTGGTTATGCAAAATGACTATCTTAAAAAATGTAAGCAGTATTATGAAGAAAATATTCAAAATGGGCAGAATACTCCAAAAGGCTGTTCACAAAGTGAAATTCAAGATATTGAAAATAAGAACAATATTTCATTACCTCTGTCTTATAAGCAGTATTTGAGTTGGATGGGCAAAGATAAAGAAGGAGTATTTGTGGGAAGTAATATTTTTTTTGATGATATTGCCTCGAATAATAAACATTTAGAAGGAATATTGAAGGAATGCTGTAAGGATTTTCAACATAAAGGGGATCCTTTATGCTTTTACAATCATCAAGGTTACATATATGGGTGGTTTTATATTCCTTCAGACACTGATAATCCTACATGTTATATATTAGTTGATGAAGGTTCGGATTCAATCGTGAAAGAAGTAGGCAAATTTAGCGATTTTATATTAGGAGGATTAGAAGCCTTAGGGTAAGTTAACTACTCCCTAGAGTTTTTAATACAAATTATACGTGAATATAAAGAGGATTCCGATGGTGAATATTGACTTCAGGTCGGGCAGGGGTGCTTCCACTTAAAAAATATTAGAAAAAAGTTAAACTTTATTAATAATATAAAAAAGAGCCAATTAGATTTATTCAATCTAATTGGTTCTTTTATGATGTTATATCAAAACTCATTCATTCGTAGTAAATTAATAGTAAAATCAATTTTTCTGTTTTAAATATTTTATTGTTATTTCAATGTTTCCAATAGTTTATGTGGTTTAAGTGTTTTTAAATAAAAAAAGTGTTCAATTTTTGTTCAATCACAAAAGGAAAATCAACGTTTTGTTTTTTATTGTCAGAATTAATCGAAAAAAATCGTAATATTAATTGGTATAAAAAACTTGTGTTGCCACATGACTGACACAAGTAGATAGTAAAATAAATATGACTGTGAGGAAAAATGAAAAAAGTAATAATAATATTAATTTTATTTGTGAGTTTAACGGGATGTACACCAGAAGTCGAGCCGCTTTCAAATGGTGAATTATATACAATAACTACCCAAACAAACGAATACTCGGCAAAAATAGTATCAAAATCGAGTAACCAATATGCTCTATTAGAAAACAGTAGTACAGAACTGACAAATGGTGGATTTGTAGAAAAAAATAATGTCCTGTATAAAAATTATCATCAAGAATTAAGTAATCAAGTTAGTACGATAAATCATGAACTTGGGTATTTAAATTCAGATAAAGCAAAACTTAATACAGAGAAAACAACAATCAATAACCAAATTGTAAATGTAAAAAATAAAATTAATAAAGCAGATGAATTTACTAAAGAATCTTTAAAATTAGAATTGGATGAACTAGAAGCAAAATTAACACAAACAAACGAACAATTATCCACAATTGTTCGAGAAATTGAAAGAAATAATCGAAATTTATCAGAATTAAATGTAACGGAAATCATATATGCACCTTTTTCAGGTTATACATACGTAGATCAGAATCAGTTAACAATTCATTCACAAGAGAAATTAGTAAGATTGACAGTTAAAAGTACTGATTTTGAACAAACAAAAAAGTTAAATGCTGAACTAAACATTAATGATAAAACGTATAAATTAAAGTACGATTATTATATGCTAAATCAAATTAAAACTACCGAAACAGAAACTTATTATGACTTATATTTTAAAATTGATAAATTTAATCAAGAAGTTCCTCTTGACTATCCTGTAGTAATTAAAGAAACATTATCAGAAATATATATTCCAACAGACTATGTATTTAACCATGATAATAATCCATATGTAAATATTGAGGGAAAAAAACAAATGATTAAAGGAACAAATGAAAATGGAAGGTTTAAAGTAAGTGAAGGACTAAAAGTTGGAGATAAATTGAGCCAAGAGGAAATTTATGATTAAAGAATTAATATTGGATGTTAAAAACCTTTCTAAAAAATACCAAAATGGTTCTGAAGAATTACAAGTATTGAATAGCATTGATTTACAAGTTTATGCCAAAGATTTTCTAACGATAATGGGACAAAGTGGAAGTGGTAAAAGCACTCTTTTAAAAATAATTGGACTACTAGACCAGAAATATACAGGAGAAATTAAATATAATGATCAAGATTTACGAACATTAGATGACAAACAATTAAGTTTATTTCGTGGACTAAATATTGGTTTTGTTTTTCAAGACTTTCAATTAATTGAACGTCTTACAGTATATAAAAACTTGGAATTAGCATTAATTTCAGCAGGGTTAATCAATAAAAAAGAAAATGAAAAAGCAATTAGAACAGTTTTAAGTCAAGTTGATTTGTCGGACAAGATGAATGTTAAGTGTCGTAACTTAAGTGGTGGTCAAAAGCAGAGAATATCAATTGCTCGGGCACTCGTTAAAAAACCAAAATTAATTATTGCTGATGAACCAACAGGTGCTTTAGATCGAGCAACCTCAACAGAAATTATGAATTTATTAGTTAAACTAAATGAACTTGGTAATACAATTATTATTGTTACCCATGATCAAGAAGTTGCAAAAATTGCTAAAAAAAATTATCTAATAATTGACGGAAAGTTGGAGCATGAAAAAATATAGAGAATTGTTTAAAATATCCCTTGAATTTATAATGGAAAATAAAGTACGTTCATTTTTAAGTGGACTATCAATTTTAGTTGGGATGACTGGAATTATCATGGTGTTAATTATTAGTTCATCAATTTCCAATCAAGTTTCAGTTGAAAATCAAGAAACAAAAATCATTGAAATTAGTCCGATTAAAAAAGATAGTTTTGAAGAATATACAGGAGTTGAAAGACTAGTAGATAATCATGTCATCAATATGGCTAAAAATATGTTTAAAATTATTGATTTATCACGAAAAGAAGGTAATGTATTTGTCACAATTTCTGGTGAAGAAGAACCAATAACATTTAATAATAACATTAGTGTTTTTGAAGGACAAGACTTTAAAAATTCAACAGGAAATGACTTAATAATGTTTAAAGATGAATTCTTTGGTGAAATTACTGAAAAAATAGGAGATAATATTGTGATTGATAATAAAATATTCACAATAATTGGTTTTACAAATGAATTTGATTTTGCAGGGTCAAATTATTATTTACCAGAATACTTAAAATCAGATTTTACTGTTAAAAGTAATAGTGATATTTTAACGCTTGAAGTGAAAAATGATAATAATACTAAAAAAATAATAGATGAAACAATCAGTTATATCAATCAAAAAGTTAATGATGAAAGTTATCAATATGAATATTTTGATTTTAATGAAATAACAGGAATGCTAATTAATTTTATTTCAATAGTTGCCTTATCATTTGGATTGATAGTTTTAAGTGTATCATTAATTGGAATTATCAATATGCTATTTGTTTCAGTATCTGATCGAAAAGGTGAGATAGCAATTTTGAGATCTCAAGGAATGAATAAGTTCGATATTATGTTATTATTTATGTTTGAAGCATTTATTATTATTAGTTTATCAACAATAGTTGCAGTAATTTTAGCATCAGCAATTTCCTCACTAATTTTACTAATGCAAGATATTCCAATGCATGTTTCATTATTTGAAGTTATCATTATTGTTATTTTTGTAATAATCATCAGTTTCTTCGCTGCAATTGTTCCAGCACGAAGAGCAAGTAATTTAAATATAAGTGAAATTCTAGTTTAAAATTAGCAATTATAATTCGCCCAAGATAGTACTGATTAATCAGTACTATTTTTTAAAACATATATATTATATGGTTGTTCTTAAAACGTTTAGTTTATGAAAACGCCATAAGGGGGACCGATAAGGTTTATTCATAAAATTGATAATAAATTACATGTTAGAATACGATTATACAGAAAAAGTTTACAGGAGATGACATGGAATTAAAAGAAATCAAAGTAGAAATAAAAGATAGTATTGGAAAAATTATTTTAGATAATCCAAAGACAATGAATGCAGTAACAATAGGAGTAATCGAAGAAATGCTAGAAGCATTAGAACTATTTGAAAAAAATGACGAGGTAAAAGTCGTTTTATTAACAGGTTCAGGAATTGTGTTCTCATCTGGTGGAGACATTCGTTCATTTGCCGAAACAATTGCTAGAGGAGAAAGTTTACCAACTGATGGAATTGAAAATATTGGAAAAGTAGTTAGTAAGATTCGTGAAATACCAAAACCATGTGTAGCAGCATTAAACGGAGTAACAGCAGGAGCAGGTTGTAGTTTTGCTTTAGCATGTGACTTTAGAATCATGGTTGAAGAAGCCCAATTTATTGAAGCGTTTGTTAATCTAGCACTAAGTGGAGACTCAGGAAGTTTATACTTTTTAAATGGTATGCTAGGTTATGCAAAAGCAACAGAATTAATGATGTTAGGAACGCCAGTATCAGCAACTGATGCAAAGAAAATGGGATTAGTTACAGAAGTTGCTCCACATGAAAAATTTGAAGAAACGGTAACTAAATTTGTAAAACGTTTATCAATGGGACCGGTAGGGGCTTTTGCAAAACAAAAAGATTTAATTAATCGCATTAACTTTAATCAAAGTTTCCAAGAGTATTTAGAATTAGAAGCAAAATATATGAAAGAAACATCACAAAGTGAAGATTTTAAAGAAGGAGTGGCATCATTTTTAGAAAAACGTCCCCCTAAATTTACCGGACAATAATGTAATGAAAATAAGTGTTTAAGAAAATAGGAGATGGTTATTATGGCAAAAAAAACAATGTTATTTAATCCACATAAAGAGGATTTTGCGAGTTATGATGAAAAGACAAAAGCAGTATTTAAAGCAACAGTAGATTTCTTTGAACAAAAAGGTCTAAATGACATCAGAATTGATGCAAAGAAATACATTTGGCAAGCAGATTGGATGAAATATCAAAAGGAACATAATGTATTTGCAACAATGCTAACAGCTAAAGGTTATGGAGATGCTGATTCACGTTATGACTTACGTCGAATTACTGAAATCAATGAAATTTTAGGATTTTATGGTGAAGCATATCAATATCCAATGCAAGTATCAATTCTAGGAGTTGGACCAATTTGGATGAGTGATAATGAAAAACAAAAGCAAGAATTAGCTGAACAACTAAAAGAGGGACATGTGTTTGCATTTGGGATGTCTGAAAAAGATTATGGAGCTGACTTATATGCAATGACATCAAATGTTCGCCCATCAGGTGATGGATATATTGCAAATGGGAATAAGTACTATATAGGAAATGCGCATATTGCACCAAAAGTAACAACTTTAGGGAAAAATATCGAAACAAATGAATGGTGTTTCTGGGTTGTAGATTCAAGAAATCGTCATTACAATTACGTAAAAGATATTGAAACACCATCAATTAATCAAGCACGTGTTGGTGAATATGAAATGATTGAATATCCACTGACAAAAGATGATATATTGACAACAGGTAATCAAGCATTTGCAAATGGTTTAGCATCTGTAAATATCGGAAAGTTCCAATTGGGATTTTCAGCTGTAGGAATTGCAACACATGCATTTTATGAAGCAATAACGCACAGTAATCGTCGTAAATTATATGGTAATAAAGTAACAGATTTTCCACACGTAAAAGAATTTTTATGTCAATCATTTGCACGTACAAATGCAATGAAACTTTACGCACTTCGTAGCCGTGATTATTTCCGTGAAATGTCAAATGAAGATCGTCGTTATTTATTATTTAATCCAATTCAAAAGATGAAGGTAACAACTCAAGGTGGAGATGTTGTTCGATTATTAATGGATGTTGTTTGTGCAAAAGGGTACGAAAATGATACATATATATCAGACGCGTATGGAACAATGGATTATTTATTCCGTTTAGAGGGAACAGCCCACGTAAACATGGGACTTGTAATTCGTTTTATGCAAAATTACTTCTTTAACAATGTAGAATATCCAGAAATTGGTGTTGTAATTGACGAAAGAGATGATGTAAACATCTTTGATCAAACAATGGGTGGACTAAATAAAGTAACATTCCCCAAATATAATAAAGCATATTCGGGTGTTGAAATTGCAAATGTTAAACAATTTGCAAAAATCGTCGAAAAATTCCGTGAATTTATTGCCAATGCTCAAATTGACCCATCATTACTTAAAAATATGGATTATATGTTAAATATTGGTGAAATTTTTACAACGATTGTATATGGTCAATTGGTGTTAGAAGGAGCATTATTAAATGATGTTGATGAAGAATTAATTAACCAAATGTTTAAGTATTTTATTGATGATATTAATAAGTATGCATTATTACAATTAAACCAACAAACAAATACAGAAGTTCAGGCAAACTACTTAAGAGAAATTGCTTTAATGGGACGTAAAGTTGACAAAGAAGCAGATGAAAAATTTTGGAAAGAATTTGTTGAAGTTCATGATGGTGCATATGTTATGAATGAATCAGTAATTGGATCAGATTTTGTTTCATCTTTAGTGTAAAATAATTATTATCGGATTAATTTCACTATATCTTGCAAACAGAAAAATTGATAGATCGATATCATTTAACAAATAGTAAAAGAGAGTTTCTAACGGACTAATTCCGTAGAAACTCTCATTTTAATTTTATAGAATCGATCATTGCTCAAAAACACCAAGGTCTTTATTATCAATCAGTAATTCAACTTGTGGGTGATTAATTAGACTTGGAACAATTTCCTGAATAAACCATTTTTTCAAGTTATCATCTGCAGTAATTGTAGTGCCATTATTGACAAATACATTAACTGTTATCTGTTTAAATTTACTAATTCCGAGTTTAATATCATTGGTAATTTGTTCTTTTGTTTGCCCCTTTAAACACACCATTAAACAAACGCTATAATAATTTGATTCAATCTTTTGAGCTAAAGAATCATAAATAAATGGTTTACCAAGATAATTTCGAAAATCATCATTAAATGTTTCAAGTCCTAAACGAAATCGAACTTCACATGTTGGAAATAACTTCCGGATTTGTTCAAGTTTACTTATGTGATTTAAATAACATTCAAAATATAAAATCTTTATTTGTTTTGTAATTACAATATCTTTAATTTTTAAAAGTGTTGTTTCATCTAAATCAAAAACATTTCCGGAGTTAATTACTTCAAGAATCTGATATTTTCCCGTTACTTGTTCCAGTACTGGGATATTAGTTGAAATTAAATTATTAATATTTTCATCATTATCTTCGGTATAATTACAAAACTTACATCTTCCATAACTACAATCTTTACCTTTTAATAAGACAATTTCTCGAGGGAATTTTGTAGTTACTTCATTATATCGCATTTTTAATCCTTAAATCTTCATCAATTTTATACTTATTTGCAAGCTTTACCCCTAAATACATAAAAGGTGTATCGGCAGCAGCAATTAAGAATTTAACTACATACGTTGTAAAGAAAATCGAGATCAGTAGATCATTAGGAAAAACCCCATAAAATGCTACTAATGTAAAAGTAAATGTGTCAAAGATTTGACTAATCATTGTAGAAAGATTATTTCTAATCCAAATATATTTACCTGTTCTTTGCTTTAAAGTATGATAAATTAATACATCAATTCTTTGTGAAATATAATATGCCATTAAAGAAGCTAAGGCAATTCTTGGCATAATACTAAAGATATTTTGTAGACTATCATAGAATAGTTTACTTTCAGGTGTTGGTTGATAAAGTAAAACAACATTCATGATAACGGTCATCATGATTAAAGTGAAAAATCCAATGTTTACTCCTCTTTTAGCAGCATCATGTCCGTAAAGTTCACCAAGTAAGTCAGTAATTAAATAACTACTTGCATATGCAACATTACCAAGTGTAATAGTTAATGTGAAAAAGTCAATTGTTACAACAACTTGCAAATTTGCTAAAATAATCGTTATTGGAATACAGATGTAGAGTCCATCGCGACCAAAACGATAAAATGCAAATGTAATAAATAAATAATTGATAAGTACAAGTAAAATACTTATTAAAAAAGTGTTCATTTTTCCTCCTGTGATATACAATATGATGGAAATCATGAATGAGAAAACAGCTCAAACCGTGATTGCACCACAAACATAAGTATTATAGCAAATAACAACTATAAAATTGGGGTAATATTTCAAAAAAATTAATGAATAATATGGTATCCTTATAATGATATATAAACAATTTGGTAAATATTGGTTAAAATGATAAAAAATAACCGATATTTACAAGAAAATTGGTATACTAATGAAATAGTATATTTTAAAAAATAGGAGTTGATGAAAATGGAATTAGAATCAAAATTCAACCATCTTAAAACACAAGAAGGGAAATACGAAAAATGGTTAGCCAATGATGTTTTTAAAGCAAATGTTAATAGCGATAAAGAACCATATTCAATTATTTTACCACCACCAAATGTAACAGGAAAGTTACACTTAGGTCATGCTTGGGATGTGACACTACAAGATATTTTGATACGTTATAAAAAAATGCAAGGTTATGAAGCAATGTGGGTTCCAGGTATGGACCATGCGGGAATTGCAACACAGGCTAAAGTAGAAGAGCGATTACGTGAACAAGGAATTTCACGTCATGATTTGGGAAGAGAAAAGTTTTTAGAACAAGTTTGGTCATGGAAAGAAGAATATGCCGGAATTATTCGTGAACAATGGGCTAAACTAGGATTAGCACTTGATTATTCTAAGGAGAAATTTACACTGGATAGTGATGTTAATGAAGCTGTTAAAAAAGTTTTTGTCGACTTGTATAATCAGGGATTAATTTACCGTGGACATCGAATTACAAACTGGGATCCAGTAGCAAAAACGGCATTAAGTGATATTGAAGTAATTCATAAAGACGTAACCGGACATGAACATTACTTTAAGTATGTTAGTGTTGATGATGAAAACGAATTTTTAGAAGTAATGACAACACGACCAGAAACAATGTTTGGGGATAGTGCTTTAGCCGTTCATCCGGATGATGAGCGTTACAAACATTTACTAGGAAAAGAATACATTGTTCCAAATACAGAAACAAAAATTCCGGTAATTGCTGATGAGTATGTTTCAATGGATAAAGGGAGTGGGGTTGTTAAAATAACGAAAGCTCATGATCCAAATGATTACGAAGTAGCGATGCGTCATAATTTAGAAGCCCGAATTATAATGGACGAATCTGCTAAAATGGCAAAAAACAAGTGGGTTCCTGAGGAATTTCAAGGGCTAGATCGCTTTAAAGCTCGTCAAAAACAAGTTGAACTTGCTCGTGAGAATGGATTATTAATTCGAGTAGAGGAAATTGAACACAGTGTTGGTCATAGTGAACGTTCAGGAGCAGTTGTTGAACCACTATTATCAAACCAATGGTACGTAAAGATGGAAGAGCTAGCAGCTAATTCACTTGCATATCAACAAAGTGATGATAAAATCAAATTTGTTCCTGATCGTTTTGAAAATACCTTTAATACTTGGATGGAAAACATTCAAGACTGGTGTATTTCACGTCAATTGTGGTGGGGACACCAAATCCCAGCCTGGTATAATGAAAACGGAGAAATATACGTTGGATTAACGGCACCTGAGGGTGATGGATGGAGACAAGATGAAGATGTATTAGATACTTGGTTTAGTTCAGCACTTTGGCCTTTTGTAACAACAAAATGGTCAAAAACAGGTGAAGATTTAAGTCGCTTTTATCCAACCAATACACTTGTAACCGGGTATGATATTATCTTCTTTTGGGTAAGTAGAATGATTTTTCAAGGGTTACATTTTACAGAAGACAAACCGTTTAATGATGTTCTAATCCATGGTTTAATTCGTGCTGAAGATGGACGAAAAATGTCAAAATCATTAGGAAATGGAATTGACCCAATGGATGTTATTGAATCACATGGTGCAGATGCATTAAGATTTTTCCTAACAACCAATTCAACACCAGGTCAGGATTTACGTTATTCTCAAGAAAAAATGGAATCAACATGGAACTTTATTAATAAGATTTGGAACATCTCAAGATTTGTCCTTATGAATACAGAAAATATTACTACGGAAAAAGTTGAAGACTACGTTGAATATTTTGATGTTGCTGATTATGCAATTATCACAAAAGCAAACGAAGTAATAACACATGTAAGTAAAATGATGGATAAATACGAATTTGGTGAAGTGGCTCGAACATTATATAACTTTATTTGGGATGACTTTGCATCTTGGTATGTTGAAATTGCAAAAATTTCTTTAAATTCAGAAAATAAAATCCAAAAAGAAAAGACCCAAGTGGTTTTAAAATCATTATTAAAAGACATTATTAAGTTCCTTCATCCATTTATGCCATTTGTAACAGATGAGATTTATTCTCAGCTTGAGACAATAAATTCTGTATTATTATCAACATGGCCTCAAAATTATAGTATAATATATAATGAGGTTAACATTAAAGAATTTAATTTAATAAAAGAAACAATAGTAAAAACGCGTAATTTACGCCAAGAAAATGAAATTAAACCTTCAGAAAAATTAGAAATGTTGATTCAAACAGAGACTAAATTTTCTGAGTCAGGAAAGAATATTTTATTAAATATTGGTCGATTAAAATCGATTGATTATATTTCTGAGATACCTCATGAAGATGTGATAAGTATTACACTAAATGGTGCAATCTGTCACATTAAGACGGATGGAGTTATTGATAATGACGCCAAAGTTGAAAAGTTAAGAGATGAAGTTACAAAATTAGAAAATGAAATCATGCGTAGTGTAAAGATGCTAACAAATGAAAAATTTGTTGCAAAAGCACCGGCTTTTAAAATCGAAGAGGAAAAGACAAAAGCTAGCCAATATGTAAAAACATACGAAGAAGCAATTGAACTTTTATCCTCACTTGGAAATGAAATGAAAGAAGTAGAAATAATTAAAACAATTAAAACTATTTTAGATAAGTAGGAGAATTTATGACAATAATTGAACAACTAGAAGAAGCTCAAAATTTTAAAGTCAAAAATTACCAAATTCTTGCCAAGTATTTTCGTGATAAAGGTTCGGAAATTGAAAACAAAAAAATTGATGATATTGTTGCCGAAACTTATGTTTCAGGTGCAACGATAGTTCGATTTTGTAAAAAATTAGGGTATTCAGGATTTAGTAATTTTAAATATGAATTATGTGAAGAGTATCGTGTTGTATCATACAATCGTGAAAGTCAATTGTCGATGACATATTTTAATAAATTGAATTTAGTGCACCAAAAATTAAAGCCACAAATTCAAGATAAAAAAATTTATCGAACAATTAATTCAATTAAAGCTAAATCAACGATTACTATAATTTGTGATCAAGCGGAATTGCATTTATGCAATGATTTTCAAGATTTTTTAATTAGTAAAGGTAAAATTGTAATGTGTACAAGCAGCAATGTTGCCAAACAAACATTAATTAACAATATAAATAGAGATGTTTTATACATCGTTGTTGATTTTAAGGGATTATTAAGAGAGAATAATCAGTTACTAAATCAAAGTAATATTTTTGTAATATCAAATTACAATCATGATTACGGAGATTATAATTTAATTATTCCACAAGTTGCAGACAGTGAGATGTGTGCAATAAGGTTAAATCAAACAGTTTTAAAAAATGTTTTTGATTTAATTGAATTAAACATCTAAAAAAGAGGAGAAGATATGAAACATAATAAAACAGGATTAAAATTATTTATCAAATTACTAGATGAAGTATATCAATCAGGAAATAAAATTAAAGGATTAAATGCACAAGATGAGTGGTATTTAGATATCATTTATGGAGCAGGAGAAATCAGTTCATCAGAACTAGCAAGATTAACAGGAGTTACAAAGAGTGCAATCACACCAGTAACAAAAAAATTCATTGAAAAAGGATATGTTACTAAAAGACAAAGTGATGTGGACCGTCGTACATATTATTTATCAGTTTCTGATACAATTAAAGCAAAATATGAAGCAGTATACGCAGAAGAAGATAACTACTTCAATATTTTAGATCAAAGATTAACAGATGAAGATAAAAAAGCAATCTCATCACTTGCTAAAAAGTTATTAAAATAATAAAATATTCAAAAAAGAATTGTTAATGGATTTTCATTAACAATTCTTTTTTTATAAATATTAAATTAATTATTTAACACACTATCAAATAGTTCACGATAGTATTCTAAAACTCCATCGGTTGGGACTTCTTGTGTAGTTCCATTAGTAGCTTGTGATGTACTAAGGGTCTCCATTTGAACCTCAATTCCTAGTGACTTAGAATTAGGGTTTTCATTATTAATAGCCGGAAAATTTGTGTTATGATACGAAATAGAAATTGGGGTAACATTAGTCCCATGGTAAAATATTTCATTATCAGGAGTTACTTTATCAGGATATAATTCAGCAAAAGTAACCGTAGAAATATTATCAGTATTAGTATTCAATAAATCAGAATATGGATCAATAGCAACTTTTCGGGCATAATTAGAATTTTTAATATAGAGATTAATTTTATTCTTCCCATTTAAAGCATTAATACCATTGTTATAAAAACTTATCCCAAAATTAATAAAGTTCATGATACTACTAGCATTTAAGTTGGTATTCATGTCGTTAATAATCGTGCTACTAACAGCATCAGCATACTTCGTAGGACTTGCAATAATCTTCTTAGCAATGGCACTAATGATTTCTTGTTGACGAATATTACGCTCAAAATCATCACCAGAAACACCAGTTTTCGGATTAGTTGCTTTTCTTTGTCGAGCGTAAGCAAGGGCACGTTCTCCATCAAGTGTTTGTGGTCCTTCCTCTAAACAGATAGCACCAGCAACACCATTTGAATCTTGCTCACAAAATGCATATGGAACATCAATTTCAACGCCATCTAATCGATCAACTAAATTAATTACTCCATCAAATGATGTTTGAATATGATAATCAATCTTAACATCAAATAAATTTTCAACTGTATTAATGGTACAATTAATCCCCTCATTAATTGATTTATTATCTTCATAACCAATCGCAAATGATGAGTTTATTTTATCAACAATTGGCTCTTGGCTAAAAATATTACTCTGTTTTCCACATGTGATTTCTGCTTGAGTATCACGCGGAATTGATATTGTATTAATTTCGATATTTCCACGTTCATTTTCGGGACTAACTGTTGCTAAAATTAATGAATCAGCAAGTGGTTGCCAATCCGAATTAATATCACGGTTATCACCACCATTATCAGAACCGATGAATAAGAATGAAACGGGTTCTTTAAGGCCAACTAAATTTGATTGAGTTATTACATTATATGTTCCAGCAAAAATAAATTTACCACCGATATAAATTAATGTTAAAATAAAAGCAAGAAGGGTTAATTTTCGTGTGATACGTAATCTTCTAACTCTTTTTTTTAATTTTTTTTTCTTTGACATAAAAAACCACCTTTATCTATAATTATATAATATTTATAGTATGGTGTGTACAAAAAAGGGGACAAATGGAACTATTAGTAATTACAGGACTTAGTGGAAGTGGAAAAACTTCAGTTATTCAAGTTTTAAGTGAAGAAAGGTACGTAATATTAGAGTCATTAAGTGCAAAATCATTGCCAAATGTAATTGATGAAATAAATGCAAACCAACCAAATGATCGAGTTGCTATTGTTATTCGTTATAATAACGAAAAAGAATTTAACGATAAGGTTGAAGCAATTCGACAGCTAGAAAAAAGATATTCAGTTACAAGATTATTTTTAAAAGCTAATCGCCAAGTATTAATGAATCGCTATCGTGAACTAAGAAAAAGTCATCCATTAATGCTCGTAAATAAAAATCTATTATTAGAAGAATCACTCGTATTAGAAACAAAAATTACACAGGAATTTAAAAAAGAAGCGGACTACATCATTGATACAAGTGACTTGGCAGTTAAAGATTTAAAGGCTTCTGTTTTAAGTGTAATCAAAAAACAATATGAATTCAATTTAAACATTGTTTCTTTTGGATTTAAACATGGTTCTGTTCACGAAGCAGACTATGTATTTGACGTTAGATTTTTACCAAATCCATATTACATTGAAGAACTTCGTCCGAAAACAGGACTTGATGATGCAGTTTATAATTATGTATTTTCATTTGAAATAGCTAATGAATATTATGAGCACGTATTAGCATTATTAAAAATAGCAATTGATGGATTTAAAAAGGAAAAACGACTACAAGCAACGATAGCATTTGCTTGTACGGGTGGTAAACATCGTTCAGTTTCGTTTGCTCGTCGACTAGCTAAAGAATTAGATACACAAAATAATAATGTAGTTGTAAGACACATAGAAGGGGAGCGAGGAAATTGGTAATGACATTTTCGCAACTAGTAAAAGAAGAACTTGTAATACAAGACATATTACCTGAAACAGCCAAAGTTGAACTTATGGCTGCTTTTAAAGCAATTGGTACATTAGAACAAGACTTTGGTGGGGTAACAATTGAACTTAAGAGTTCCCAAATAAAATTAATTAAAAGAATTTTAGAAATTATTAAACATGAATATCCTGAAGCGCAAACGCAAACGTTGGTTCGAACGATTAAGAAGTTCAACGAACAGGCTAAAGTATACGTTCTACGAATTAATACACATAGTAAAGAAATATTAAAAGACCTAGAATTAATAAATGATGTAAATCAAATGTTGATATTGAGTTTAAACGATGTTCAAAAAAAATTAACTTTGGATATTGAGAAACAAAGTTATGTAAAAATGTTTTTTATTTGTTCAGGTTCTGTAAATGATCCGAAAAAATCTCAACAATACCATTTAGAAATAACCAATAACAATTCAGAGTATTTAAATGAAATTAAAAAGATTGTTAAAAAGTATGATATTAATTTTAAAATTAGCCGCCGAAAAAGTACAAATGTTTTATACATAAATAAGAGTGAGGAAATTGCTGATTTTTTAAAATTTATTGAATCTTTTGACCTATTATTTGAATTTGAGAATTATCGTTTAACAAGAGATATAAATTTAGTAAATAATCGGTTAAATAATGCAGAAATTGCTAACGAAACCAAAAAACTAACAACTAGTCAAAAACATATTCGGGCAATTGAAAATTTACGCGAAAATAAAATTTTGGAATCACTACCGGAAAAAACGCGTCTTGTTGCTAGCTTGCGTGAACAATACCAAGAAGACTCATTACAAGAGTTATCAAATCGAACAAATGGCGAAATTTCAAAATCAAATATTCGTCATCATTTAAATAAAATTATCAAATTAGCAAATGTATAGTAAAAAAGAAAAGTTATCACATACGTGATAACTTTTAAGTTTGTTTAAATAGTTTAAATGAAGTAAAGAAAACAACGAATGCAACAATAACTTGTAAAATACTAATATAATTATCAATATTAATAATGGTTGCAGTAAACCCAGCAAATAGTACTCCTAAAACACCGCTAATTCCAATCACTAATGTATGTGATTTGGAAAATTTCTTATTTTTAATGAAATCAGTAGAATTGCTCGTAGTTAGTAGGACAGAACTTAACATATTTATAGGTAAAATAGCAATGTATGATACACCTAATAAACCTAAAGCAGCAAATCCAGGAGCGTAAATTCCTAAACCAAATGATTGCATTGCCCCTAAGAAAAAATAGATTACAGCGGCAATTGCTAATTTATCTGGATAATCAATTAGACCATAAAGATTTGTATCAAAGTTATTAAATGGATAAATGTTTAATGCATTGAAAATTAATAAAACACCTGATGTTAAAAGTGCAATTACTAAAAATTCATTAATTAGTTTTGAATTTTCTGCCACGATAAATTTTACAGCAAAATATGATCCAAGTGATGCCATTAGTGGTAATGTGATTAAAGTTAAAATATCAACATTAACAAAAGTTATTGCAATAATTGCTTCAAGGACAATTGGTAAATAATTTGCAATTGATAAAGTTCCAGGAATCAAATAGATATCATCAACATCATTTTTTAAAAATAAAGTCTGCGGCGCATACGATCCGATACCAAAAAAATCAAAGAAATTAGTGATAAATCCAACAAAAAAATATTTTGTTCGATTTTCAAAATTTAAATCGCGACGGCTAATATAGGTATTCCTTAAATAAAAAATAATATAACCAATTGCTAAACATGATAATAATGTATTAATAAAAGTGGTCATTTTTCTCTCTTTCTTTTTCTCTCTTAACTGATAATACAATAATTAATATGTATTAATGCGAAATAAAGTATACCAAAAAAACAAAAATCTGTGAATAAATTTAAAGGAGTTGTAATTTGTTTAGAATGTAATAATGCAGTAAAAAAAGAAGACAAAACTTGTCTTCTCTACTTAAAATATGTAAATAAATCTCCGATAAAAACTAAAAATTTGCTTAAAATATCATCGTTTCCTAGTTGATAACCGATATTTGTAAAAATAATTCCAATATGTGGAAGAATAAAATAACAAAGCAAAAGCGTAAAGCAGATTTTAAATACATTAGTTTTCTCGCTATTATGCACCTTATAAATAACAATAATTCCAATGATTGTTATTATTAAATCAATATTTATATCCATTATAATGCAAATGAATTTTCTTTTATATGATATGGATTTTCGTTATTAATATGATCATAGAATAAAACTCCATTTAAATGATCAATTTCATGTTGAAATGCAATAGCCATAAAGTCATTAACTTCTAGTGTTTTAGTATTTCCCTCTAAATCTTGATATCTTACTTTAATATAAGCATACCTGTGTACTAATCCTGGATGTTCATCACGAATTGATAAACAAGCTTCTCCGTTTTCAATGTAAGTTTGTTCGACAGAATGAGCAATAATTCGTGGATTGATTAAAACAATATCACAAATGACTTTTCCCTCTTCATTTTCAATGTAAATTGCACACATTTGTTTTGTCCGACCAACTTGTGGAGCTGCAATACCAACTGCTGGTGATAAATCATATTTCTCAACGAGTTCTTCATCAAGACTATTAATCACATATTCACGTAATCCATCGTATAGTTTACGATCTTCTGCACTTAAAGGAAATTCAACCTTTTCGCACTTTTGGCGTAGGATTGGATTAGGATCAAGAATAAGATCTTTATTTGTAAAAATCATTATAACTCCCTTCTTTTCAAAAGTATTATAACATAAATGAGAAAAATATATTTAAATGTGAAATAAATAATTATTTGTTAGGATTAACCCTAACTTATAACAAGTAAAATCAACTTCAATAGTTGATTAAATTACAAATAACAGACAATATTACTAGTATTACATAAAAAAGTATGATATAATAAATTACGAAAAGGAGCACTTGTTTGAGTGCTTCTATTTTTATAGGAGTATTATAGGAGGAATAATTGTCTAACATTATTAATAAAATAGAACCAGCAATTTCAGAGTTAGTTAATGAAATTGGTTATGAACTTTACGATATGGAGTTTGTTAGTGAAGGTGCAGATACAGTATTACGTGTATACATTGAATCTTTAAGCGAAAATAAAATCATGATTGAAGATTGTATCAAAGCCAATAGTGTAATAACAAAGTATTTAGATCAAGAAGATCCAATAACAGATGCCTATATGTTAGAGGTGTCATCACCAGGTATTATTAGAAAATTGAAAAAAGTAGAACATTACAAAAAAGAAATAAATAAAGAAATTAGTATTAAAACTAGAAACAAAGTTGAAAGTTTTGAATCTAAAAAGCATGTTGGTAAATTAGAAGCGGTTAATGAAGAGGGAATAATTATTGATGGTGAATCAATTCCATTTTCAGAAATAACAAAAGCAGAAACAACATTCAAATTTTAGTAAGGAGAAAATATGACAAAAAATCAAAAGATGTTTGCCGGAATTGATGCGTTAGTTGCTTCAGAAGGTTTAGATCGCGAATTAGTTGTAGAAGGTTTAGAAGAAGCTATCGCAATCGCATGTCGAAAATATTATGAAATTGAAAAAGTGGAAGTTACAATTAGTGATGAAACAAGAAGAATGACAATTTATGGATATAAGACAGTAGTTGAAAGAGAAATTATGGGTGATGATTTTGATGAAGCATTACACATTACTTTAGAAGATGCAAAAGAGGTTCGTAAATCTGCAAAACTTGACGATGAATTAAAAATGAAATTAAAGTTAGTACCAGAATTAATGGATCGTTCAACTGTTCAAACAGCAAAGCAAGTATTCAGACAAAAAATCAAAGAAGCAAAATATAAAAAAATTGTTCGTGATTATGGAGATAAAATTGATGAGGTTGTGTACGGAGTATTAGAAGAGCATAAAGATCCATTTATGTATTTTATGTTACCAGGAAATTTAGATGCAACACTTGGGCCAAAAGGACAAATTCCAAATGAAATAATTGAGCCAGATGTACCAGTAATGTTAGTAATTGAGAATATTGCTCCTCAAAGTAAAAAAGGACCGAAAATCATTGTATCACGTACAAGTCCGAAAATTGTTAGTAAAGTAATGGAAAAAAATATTCCCGAAATTGAAAAAGGACTAATATCAATTGAATCAGTATCAAGAGAAGCTGGGAACCGTAGTAAAGTTGCATTACAATTAAAAGATTTAGATCAAGATATCGATTTAATCGGTAGTTGTGTTGGTGCAAAAGGAAATCGAATTAATAAAATTCGTAAAGAATTAAGTGGAGAGCACATTGATTTAATTGAGTACTTTGAAGACCCAGTTATCTATATATCAAACGCATTAGCACCTGCACTAGTAACGGCTGTTCAGATTATTGATGAAGAAGAAAAACAATCACGAGTAATCGTTCCTGATGATCAATTATCATTAGCAATTGGTGTAAATGGACAAAATGTACGTTTAGCATCAAGATTAACGGGTTGGAAAATAGATATTAAATCTGAAAGCGTTGCAATGGAAGAGGATATTAATTACGAAGATGACATCATCTAATAATCAGAGAATGTGTGTAATCACACGAGTTAGAAAACAAAAAACAGAGTTAGTAAAAATAACAAGAATTCAAAACATTTGGTATCTAGACAAAAAATATGAAATGTTTGGACGTAGCATTTATTTAGATTTAAATGCCGAGGTATTAAAGAAATTTAGTAAACAAGCACGAAGATTTAAAATTAATAATGATAACTTTGAACAATTACTAAAGCAACTAGAGGAAATGATATGAGTAAAATATTCAATCAATTAGGGCTTGCATTTGCAGCAAAGAAAATTGTATTAGGAACAGATAATATTGTTGAAAATATGCGTAACAAAAAAATAAAATTAATTATATTAGGATCAACGTCATCAATCGCAACACAAAAACTAGTACAAGATAAGGCCAAGACATATGGAGTCGATGTTTTACTTGTAATGGAAAATGAAAAGAAGAATATTAGTAAATCACTTGGTAAAAATAGCATAAAAGTTGTTGGTATTAAAGATGCTGGATTTGCAAAGATGATGCTAAAATAGCTAAAAAGGAGTAATATGGCAAAAGTAAGGATTTTTGAATGGGCGAAGAAAAATAATCATCGTTCAAATGAAATTGTAAAAAAATTAAAAGATGAAGGGCACAATGTCCGAAATCACACATCAACTATTGATGAAGAAATATTAAGAAAACTATTTAGTAAAGATAGTAGTAAAACAGAAAAACGCCACTTTAATACAGGGTCAGGTCAAACAAACCGTGATAATAACAGAGAAACGCGTACGGATGGAAATAGAGATAATCGTTCAAATGACAATCGTTCAAATGATAATCGTGGTGGATACAACCGTGATAACCGTTCAAATGACAACCGTGGTGGATATAACCGTGACAACCGTTCAAATGATAATCGTGGTGGATACAACCGTGATAACCGTTCAAATGACAACC
>CAZFWW010000014.1:0-153 GCA_964522645.1 uncultured Mycoplasmatales bacterium | reverse complement strand
GTGGTGGATATAACCGTGACAACCGTTCAAATGATAATCGTGGTGGATATAACCGTGACAACCGTTCAAATGACAACCGTGGTGGATACAGAGGAAACGACAACCGTGGTGGATACAGAGGAAATCAAGGTGGAGATAACCGTGGTGGATACA
>CAZFWW010000013.1:0-22230 GCA_964522645.1 uncultured Mycoplasmatales bacterium | reverse complement strand
TCGAGTTAGTAATGAAATTATCGGAACAATTTAATGTTCCGATAAACTTGTATTCCCAGACCACAATTTATTACTTTGAGCAAATGGGTCGAATAGCCAAGTTTATTAAGTTCAATGACCAAGTAAATACTAAGTTTCAAGTTGGTTTGCAAAAAATTAATAAAGTTAATGAAATTGAAGAATCGATTAATAAGATTGTGTTTGTTTTTACAGAGGATAAATTAGATTTAAAAGAAGAATTAAAACGTAGTTGTTTAAAAGCAGGATTAAATGTTATGTTTTCTGCTAATACACTACTTGATGTCCTGCCTTTAAATACAAATAAAGGGGAAGCAATTAAATATTTAGCAAATGTGGAAAACTATGAAACAATTTATGTTGCAGGTGATAATGAAAATGACATTGACATGTTAAAAGTAGCTGATGTTGCGGTAGTAATGGAAAATGCAACAGATGAAATAAAAAAACACGCAACAATAATTGCCAAAAATAATAATGATAAAGGGATTGAAAAAGTCCTAATTGAAATAAAATAGGAGGAGAAATGGAAAAGTCGTTTATTGATTTAATTTCAATCACCGAAGTTGCTGCGATTGCAACATATGAAATGATTGGGAGAAATGATAAAGAAAATGCAGATGGAAAAGCGGTTTTAGCAATGGAGTACATGTTAAATAAGTTGCCAGTAAGTGCTGAAGTTGTTATTGGTGAAGGCGATATTGATGAAGCACCACAGTTATATCTAGGTCAAAAATTAGGAACTGGAGGCGAAGCAATTGAAATTGCAGTTGATCCAATTGAAGGAACAAAAATGGTTGCTAAAAACCAGAGTAATGCAATTGCCGTAATGGCTTTAACCCCACAAGGTGGTTTTTTCTCAGCACCTGATATGTACATGGAAAAATTAATTGTTGGAAAAAAACTTGCCGGAGAAATTGATTTGAGTAAATCAATAATTAGTAATATTAAGCACTGTGCAGACGTACTACAAAAAGATGTTTGTGATATGACAATTGCCCTTTTAGATAAGGAACGCCACTACCCAGTAATTGACCAAATTACTGAACTTGGAGCCCGTGTAGCTTTAATTCCTGATGGAGATGTAGTTGTAAGCATTGATATTTGTCACGATGAAAAATATGATATGTTCTACTCTATTGGTGGTTCACCTGAGGGGGTAATTAACGCTGCAGTTGTTTCATGTCTAGGTGGAGATATGCAAGCACGTTTAGTGAGTCGTGTTGATGCCAAAGGTGAGAGTACTAAAAATCGTGAGTATACAAAAGAAGAACAGCAAAAGTGTAATCAGTTAGGAATTGAAATTGGTCAAATTATGAAGTACACAGAACTAGCTAAAAATGATGATATCATTGTTCTAGCAACAGGAATAACAAATGGGGATTTACTTGCTGGAGTTCAAAAAATTGATGATGATAATTACAAATGTAGTTCAATCTTCATGCGTAAAAATACGGGGACATTATTAAAAATCAATTCTACTCATGATATGAGTCAGAAGGATCAAAAAATTAAACAAATTTTAAAAACAATTAATTAAATATATATAGCCAAAATTGCCTAAGAAAGATCAAGGGCAATTTCGTTTTAATTAAAGTAATTATAAATTAGAATGTTGCCACAAGTTTACCACACAGTTTTGTTATAATAATTGTTAATAGTTTTACGGGAGGGATAATGAAAAGTTTAAAAACACTATTTGGTTGGTGTGAAAAATACAAATATTTGTATCTATTTGTGTTGGTAGTAATCATTGGAATGACAGTAATTAGAACTACTGTCCCAATGTTTTTTTCGTATATTTTAGATACAATTCTGGCGGGTCAAGAATCTATATTAATGCCCTTTTTTGATAATATCATTCAAAAGGGAGATTCTAAAATCCAAATGGTAGTTATTGCCCTTGGGTTAATGATGGGACTGCAGGTTATTTATGCAGCAGCAATTTTAATTGTGAAAATTACTAATTCAACAATTAGTGAAAAAATAATAAAATCAATTCGAAACATGTTATATAAAAAAATGCAAAGTATCCCTTATTTAAAAATTAAGGAAATTGATTCGGGAGATTTAATTCAAAGGTCAACAACTGATCTTGATGCAATTCGTGGTTTTTTGGGAGAAGAAATAATTGATGTGATGTGGAGTACATGCTATATATTAATTACAATTATTCAAATGTTAATTATTAGCCCTCAGTATACATTAATATCGGTAGGATTATTACCAATTATTGCTGTAATTATGTATCAAATGTCAATTAAGCTTGGTATTCTTTTTCATAAAATTGATGAGAATGAATCAGAATTGATTGACACAATTAGTGAAAATATTAAAGGAGTCACAGTAGTTAGGTCATATGGTTCACAGCAATTTGAATATCAAAAATATGATAAGAAAGCCGAAGTATATTATGAAAATATTAATAAATTAATAATCCTGATTTCAAAACTAGATCTTGTTACCACAATTATTCTAGGGGTTCAAATGATGTTGTCACTTTTTGCTGGTGTATATTTTGCTAATAATGGCTCAATTACAGTAGGGACAATTATTTTATTTTTAACATATATTAAATCGCTAAATGGTCAAATTAACTTAATGGTAAGAATTATGAGACACTTTAGTCGAAAAATTGTAGCAATTAAACGTATTAATGAAATATTATTGGAAGAAAATGAACCGGTTGAAACCTTAACGCCAAATATTAATGGAAATATCAAGTTTAATAATGTTTCGTTTAAATATCCAGGAGAAAATAAGCATATTCTTGATAATGTTAATTTTGAAATTAAAAGTGGCGAAAAAGTAGCAATTATGGGGAAAACCGGAAGTGGAAAAAGTACAATTTCGTTTTTACTATCACGTTTAATTGAACCAGTATCGGGAACAATTACCATTGATGGTCAAGATTTAAGGCAAATCAATAAAGAACACTTACGTAATCATATTGGGATGATTGTCCAAGAAGTATTTTTATTCTCTAAAAATATTTATGATAATATTTCAATCAAACAAGAACAATCAGATGCAAATAAAATTTATAACGTCGCTAAAATTGCAAATATTCACAATGATATAATGAATTTTAATGATGGTTATAAGACAATTGTTGGTGAACGAGGAACAACCCTTAGTGGTGGGCAAAAGCAACGAATAGCGATTGCTCGAACATTAATAAATAAACCGAAAGTAATCTTCTTTGATGATTCGCTTAGTGCAGTTGATAATGAAACTGATTATCAAATTCGTGAAGAATTAATGGCAATTAACGACACAACAATTATTACTGTTACACACCGAATGCAGTCAATTTTAGAATACGATAAGGTAATCGTTTTAGAACAAGGTAAAATTATTGAGAGTGGTGATGTTAAAGCACTTCTTGCTGATAAAACAAGTTATTTTGCCAAGGCACATCAAGAACAGTTGGGAGGTTATAATGAGTAGTACATTTAAACGAATGATAAAAGATATGATAAGTTACAAAAAATATTTTTATGCTGCACTATTGTCAGTGATTATTGCTGCAATTGCTGATAGTCTTCCTCCACGTTTGTATTCATGGGGAATTGATAACTTTATTATCAATAAAAACTTTGAAAATTTAGTTCCTTTTACAATTATGTATGTGGCCTCGATTATTGCAATTGGATTTTCAATTTACTTTTTTATCCTCATGGCAGGAAAATTAGAAATTGCATTTTCCCGCAGTTTACGTGAAAAGTTATTTCGTAAAGTTCAAAATTTACCAATTCAGTACTTTAATGATAATCAAGATGGTTGGATTATTGCTCGATTAAGTACAGATGTTTCAAAGTTAAGTGAAGTTTTAAGTTGGCAGTTTGTTGATGTGATTTATTTCTCACTATTAATAATTATTTCAATCATGTCAATCTTTTTTTATAGCGTTAAAGCGGGAATTATAATTTTATTTACCTATCCAATATTATTTGGCTTATTTTATTACATTAAAGTAAAGGTGTTACGTGAATATCGCGGGTATCGTAAGCAAAATTCAATTATTATAAGTAAGTTTAATGAATTTATTAACGGTGTTTTAACAATAAAAACAATGTCACTAGAAACAATTAATTATAAAGAGTTTAAAGCAGAATCAAACCGTCTTCAATATCATGCGCGTAAAACATTAATTTATGCCAGTTTTTTCGGACCAATTATTTCAATTGTAGGTTATCTTATTTTCAGCTTAGTTATTTATTCAGGTGTTGAAACGTTTATTGTTGGTGATTTAACAATTGGGGGAATGTCAGCAATTATTACATACATGATTATTCTCTTAAATATCACTCATCAATTTACGAATTTAATTTCGCAACTGCAAAATGCAACAGCAAGTGCAGAACGAATTTATCAATTACTAGATGAAGTTGAAAATCCAAATATTGATGGTTCTTCAATTTTTACAGACATATTTATTGAAGAAAAAAAGGATAAATCAGGACAAATTGAACTAGAAAATATCAATTTCAAATATCAAACTGGTGAACAGATTTTTAATGATTTTAATTTGCAAATTAATGCGGGACAAAGTATTGCTCTTGTTGGGAAAACTGGTAGCGGTAAAACAACTCTGGTTAATTTGATTAATCGCTTTTATGAACCAGATTCAGGAACAATTTCAATAGATGGTGTAGATATTAAAACTAAACCTCGTAACTGGGTTCACCATCAAGTTGGTTATGTTTTACAACACCCATTTTTATTTAAAGGTACGATTATTGAAAATATAATCTATAATAGTAAAAAGAATAAAGAAGATGTATATAAAATTTGTGATAAATTGCAAATTACAGAAATGATTAATCGATTTGAAAATAAATTTGAAACACAAGTAGGAGATGGCGGATCAAACTTAAGTGTTGGTGAAAAACAATTAATTTCGTTTGCTCGTGCGCTTTTAACTGATCCACGGATAATAATTTTAGATGAAGCAACCTCATCAATTGATTTTGAAAGTGAAAGATTAATTCAACAAGCAATAGACATCATGATGGAGAAGCATACAATGATTATTATTGCTCATAGATTAAGTACAATTCGTAAGTGTGATCAAATCATCTGTTTACAGCAAGGTGAAATTGTTGAACGTGGTAATCACCACGAGTTAATGGCAAAATCAGGATACTATTATCAATTAAATCAAACTAATAATGATTAAGTCAGGCTTAAACTAAAAATAAAAAGGACTATACAATTTGTAAAAAGTTGCTATAATTAAATTATGAAAAAAAATAAGATAAAAATAGTCATAACAAGTGGACCAATGGAAATGAAAATTGATAGGGTTAGAGCAATTGAGAATACCTCAAGTGGTATGCTCGGATCAATGTTTGCAAATAAGTTATCTCAAAATGGAATGGAAGTAATTTATGTGCATACTAAAAATGCTAAATTACCAGTAAGCGAGCAAATTAAAAAAGTAGAAATAAGTAATCAAGCAGAATTATTACAAGTTTTAAAAAATGAATTACCAACAGCTGATATTTGTATTCATGCAATGGCAGTTCGAGATTTTAATTTTGGGGGAATTTTAAAAATTAACCAAGTGGTTGATACTCTTTTAGCGGAAAGTAAAAATGAACTAAAAAGAACTGATATCGAAACAATAATAGCAGATAATATTGTTTTTCCGGAAAAGTTATCAAGTGCAGAAAAACAATTAATTATTATGGAACCAGGAATTAAAGTGGTTGATGAAATTAAGAAGATTAACCCTAGTGTTAAACTTGTTAGTTTTAAATTGTTATCAAATGTAAGTGAGGATGAATTAGTTCAAGTAGCAAAAAATCAACTTAAACGCACAAAAAGTCAATTAGTTGTTGCAAACTTAATGGAAAATGTTAGTAATGATGCTCATAAAGCACTATTGATTAATGAAAATGAAATTATTGGGAAATGTTACGAAAAAAAAGCAATAGTTGATCAAGTAATCAAGTATTTAATTTAAGAGGAGAAGCATGAAGAATATAGTATTAGTAGTTAGTGGGAGCATAGCAGCTTATAAATCAGCAGTTATTGCAAGTCGTCTTGTTGGTGAATATAATGTTGATGTGATTATGACAAATGGAGCAACAAAGTTTATTACTCCTTTAACGTTACAGACATTGACAGGAAATCCAGTGGCAACAAACACATTTAATGAAATGACATTAGAAGTAGACCATATTGAATTAGCTAAAAATGCAGATTTAATTTTAATCGCTCCAGCAACAGCAAATATAATTGGAAAAGTTGCTAACGGGATTGCTGATGATATGGCTTCAACTGTATTAGCAGTTGCAAGTAAAGCAGTAAGACTTGTGGCACCTGCAATGAATACGAATATGTATTTAAACCCAATTGTTCAAAATAATTTAGAAAAATTAAAAGCATATGGGTGGGAAGAAATTCAACCAAAAGAATCACTTTTAGCCTGTGGAGATTATGGAATTGGTGCTCTTGCTGATGTTGAAGAAATTATAGAAATAATTAATCAGAAATTAAAATAAGAAAAAGTATTTGGTGGGGAACCAAATACTTTTTAACTAGTTTATAAATATAAGATCAATATTTGTCGCATATGCTACTTGTACTTAACGGGGATTAAATACTAAGAATGGGTACTTATATCATATGATGATTCTATATTGAATCAAACATAATTATATCAGAAATAAGTGCCATAAGTGTGACTTGCTCAAAAAAAGCACTCCTTTCTTGAATATATTTACAAAAAAATAATGAAGCAAGTATAATATAAGAGAAAAGGAAGGGAATTGTATGAGTTATTTAGTATATGATATTGGCGGAACTTCAATAAAATATGCAGTTATTGAAGAAGATTTAGAAATCAAGGTAGAGGGGAAAATACCACGCCAAGAAACATTTGAACAAATGATTGAAGAAATGGTCAAAACATATGAAGAACAGTCAGAAATCAAGGGGATATCAATAAGTGCTCCCGGAACGGTTGATACAGAAACAGGTATAATTGGAGGAGCAAGTGCTTTAAATTATATTCATGGGCCAAACTTTAAAGAAATTTTTAAAGAACGTACTGGATTTGAAATTGCGATTGAAAATGACGCAAACTGTGCGGCACTTAGCGAAGCATATTTTGGAATTGGTAAGAACTTTAATAATATTATTTATATTGTAATTGGTTCGGGAATTGGTGGAGCAATTTTAAAAGACCAAAAAATTCAATACGGAGTTAATAAATATGGTGGCGAATTTGGTTATCAAATTGTAAATAGTAAAGGGGAGACATGGTCAGAGGTTGGATCAACTGTAAATTTAGTTAATCGTGTTCGTAAGTTGAAAAACAATTTCTTTATTGAAGGAAAAGAAGTGTTTGAACTTGCAAAAACTGATGAAAAAGTTGCAGAACTTGTTGCTGAATTCTATGATTGCAACGCAATGTCAATCTTTAATTTACAAATAGGAATTGATCCAGATATAATTTTAATTGGTGGAGCTGTTTGTGAAAATGAAGAAGTGATTAAGCAAATTAAGATGCGCGTAGATGAAAATCGAAAGCGTATTAAAATACCACATGATTTTAACATTGAAGTTGGTAAATTTGGAAGACATGCAAATTTATATGGTGCACTTGCCAACTTATTACTTCAAGAAAAACAAAATAATTAATTAAAAAAGAAATTCAAAGGACCCCATTATTGGTTCAAGTTTGAATTTCTTTTTATTTATGAATTAAATGCTAATATTTGCAAGTGATGATTGGTTCTTGATTTTGAAAAGAATAGATTCTTGAACATTCAAAAATTCTTCCTGAATCTAAATATGATGTTTTAATTATTTTAGAGCATGGCTTATGCCAATTTTCTTCATTAATAAATTCAAATAATGTTGGATGAATTCGGCTAATATTAATAATCTCGTTTTTGATAAAATAGATATTATGTTTTTGGGAAATATAATTATAAATTGAATCTCTAAGTTCATCAATTGTTATCTTTTTTAATAAGTCAAGTGGTAAATAAGATTCTTGAATCGAAATCAAATCATTATTTTGATCAAAGTGAGAACAAATCATGTGATATACTTTTGTTCCCGAATTAATGTTAAATTTATCGGCAATGAAATTATCGCATTTGGTAATTTCAAATTTATTAATCTTAGTATTAAAGCTACTAGTTTGACTAGGATGTTTAAGATGTTGTGCTTGAATTGTTTGGTAAATATCAGCACAATTAACGTAATACCCTGATTGGTTAATAACTCTAATATAACCAAGGGAAATTAAGTGTTCCATCGCCTTTTTAATTGTATTAATTGAAACCTGATACTTTTGAGCTTGACTCTTTTCGGCTTCTAAACGTTCATTTTCCTTAAGAGTATTGTTTTCAATTTGGTTAATTATTTCTTGGGCTATTTTTAAGTATTTCATAAGTTTGTTCTCCTATAAAGGCTATTGTAACAAAAAAATAAAATGTTTTCAAATTACATGTTACAAAAAAATATGCTAATGCATATTTATATATTTATTATATTCAATTATTTCTTTGGTGGAGATGACGGGAATTGAACCCGTGTCCAAAATGGTCCACTAGATAACATCTACAAGCTTAGTAAACTTATAAAATTTAAATTAATAATAGCTAAGTCACCCACTAATGTTAATCGAGTCTTTAAAAAATCCATAAGTGTTCAAGACAAGCACTTATTTAAGCCCAACTAATCGACACCAATTTACCACACTGGGCGAGTAGTAAGTTGATGGCCACCGACTTATATTATGCAGCAGCTAATTGTGTATTATTGTTTCCAGTTATTTGGAAGTAAAGTTTAACGTTCTACAACGACTTGCCGTTAAAGAGCGACAACCATCCTGTCGAAACCGTGACATCCCCATGTACATGTATAGTATATCAAATCCACTGAGATAATGTCACAAAATAATTAAAACATTATAATAATGTAAATACATAACAAAAAATTTGATAAAATAAATTAGTAAGAAATTGAGAAAAAAACAAAATATTTGATTGATGGAAAATATAAAAGGAGAAAAATGAAATTTTTATTTGATAATGATAATAAAATAATTTTCAAGAAAATTGCAATGATAGCAATTGTTTTTGGAATTTTAAATGGGTTAATGTTAGGTAATTTGGTAACACAAATTATTGATAATTTTGGTGGACTATTTCAAGAGTTAGCTGGCGAGTATGATGATGTGTTAACGGCTTTAGAATCAGATATGTTAACAGAATTAATTGAAGATATTGATGTGACCCAAGCAACGGATTTTCTTGTTAATTTTCTTTTTGTAGCAGGTGGTCTGCTAATTGCTAATGTATTTTATTTTATATTTTCGATAATCTTTTTAAGAAGAGGAATAGAAAGTTTAAATGACGAAATAAAATTTACTGAATTTCCAATAAAGAAAAGAACAATTTTTATTGCTTTAATATTATCATCAATAAGTACTTTTGTGATTTCATTTATTCCAACAATTGGAAGTGCACTTAGTATGTATTTGGTAGTAATCTTCTATGATGTATATTTAATTAAAAATCTGCGTGCCGGAACAATGAACTTAAATTTATCAGCATTTAACTTAAGTTTAAAAAAACATAAATTTTTCGCACTTAAAGCAGTACTTACTAACTTAGTTATTGGTTTTGCAAATGTTGGTATATTAATATTCTTAATATTACTTGGAGTAGCACTTGGTTTAAATAATTTTTCAATTATCATGATAATAATTTCAGTAATTAGTGGATTATTATATGCATATTATACATCAGCAGTTTTAACATACTTAATTAAAAATCCAAGTGAAATTGAAGAACAAGAATTAATTGATGCCGATAAATATTAAAAACAAGCAGTACATAATTAGAAAAACCTATGAGTTAATTCTTACTTAGAATAATTCATAGTTTTTTTAAATCAGATTACAATTTAACAAAAATTAACATGATTAATTGTAAATGGAAGGGGAAAAATGAAAAAAATTGGAGCGGTATCAGGGAAATTTCGAATCCTTCACAACGCCCATAAAGAATACATATTAAAGGCGACACTATATGTGGATGTACTGCATATTTTTATTGTTGATGATCCATCAATTCAACGTTACAGTACGATTTTAGAAACGAAGAAAGCAATTTGTAAAATCCTTCAAGAAATTGACATTGAATATTACATTCATTTTGCCCCTAAGACTAACACAATGCAAGAGTGGGATGAATACGTAATTGGTTTATTAAAACGTGATGATATTATGATGTTTAATTCAAAAGAGGAGTACACAAATATTTTATTACCAACAGGGTATATAAATTGCCAACATGCTCTTAGTATATCTGCCAGTGAAATCGAAAAAAATCCTTATTTAGAGCATAACTTTTCTAACATTGCTCAGGAGTACATGCCGTATTTAAATAAAAAAATTGCAATTAGTGGGGTGGAAAATACTGGTAAAACGCAGTTCATTAAGAAGGTTTCTCGAATATATTTAACAAGTCATAGTGAAGATATGAAAAAGTCCTTCCGAATTAATGAATATAATGATCCGTATGGACAACTAACAATTAAAGATATTGATACAATATTACATTTACAGTTCATTAATAATCTGAAAATGAATGAACAAGCTCGTCGTTTTTTAATTATTGATAATGATTATCCAATGATTTTAAATGAATTATTGGAACTTGAGAAAATGACAAATGATGTAGAGCTTTTTACTAAAGTTAAAACTAAATTGGAAGTGATAATTAATGAAAATAAAAATGATTTAACAATTGTGATTAAACCGAAAATAAATTCTGAAAAATATCAACGACTAATAAAAATTTATCAGCAAAATAATATTAATTACATCGAAGTCGATCTAGCAAATTATGTTGATACATACGAAGAAATAGCGAAAAACATTAATTGTCTTTTAAAATAAATAAAAAAGTTTACAAAAAACTTGACAAGTAATTGTTTTCATAGTATAATAGACACATAGATAGGAAAGTTAATTTCCCCAAATTAACATCCCCAATCCTATCTTGCCCGTAGAGTAGAGTTAACTATAAGAGTTAGCAGTCACTTTTAATAAAAAGTGTTATAACTATAAAAGAAAAGTGACTAGAGTATACTGACAGAATGTTAGACGGGCTATATATATAAATTAAAAAGAGGAGAGCATTGCTGTCCTCTTTCCCTTATTTTAAAGTGTTTTTTGCTAATTGCTAACGATATTTTTAAAAAAAGTTTGAAAGTCAAAATATTTTGTGATATGATAATGGTTATAAAGAAAAAGTCACAAGAAGGGGAAAGATGAAATACGGATTAGTTAAGTATAATAGTTCGGTTTATAGTGAGAAATTAGTGAGTGCAGCAAATGTATATGACGTCAAGTTAAAGGTTTTTTTTGAAGATGAGCCTTCAAAGTTTTATACAGACTTGCATGAACTTTTTAAAGTGGAAAAGGGGAAAAAAGCTTTAGCAAAAACTTCACAACCAAGTACAATGGAAATTTTTGAAACAATTAAAATGGCAATAGCAAATCATGAATTTGTTTTTGTCCTAACACCAGAAAAAGCAATGAGTGGAACACATCAAAACACAGTTTTAGCAGTTGATATGTTAAATGAAGCAGAAAAAGAAAAAGTAAAAATAATCGAAGTTAAATCGTTTGGTTTAGCCGAAAAAGTTTTTAACGAATATATTCTTGAATTGTTTGAACAAGATTTATCAGTAAAGGAAATAACAGAGATTATTCAAAATCGCGTTGAAAAATTCACTTATTATGCCGGAATTGAGAAATTAGAATATCTTGCAAATGGTGGAAGGTTTGATGTAAGTAAATTGATAATAGGTAAGTTATTACGCTTACGAGTAGTTGTAAAGCAAAAAGGAACGGTTCGTGAATTACATGCAAAATGTAAAGGGTCAAAAGGATTGGTTAATGAATTAGAAGCATTAATTGCTGCCGATACAACAAAGGTATTTTATTATTTATCAATCAATACAAATGAAAAATACAAAGTAGCATGTCGTGAGTTATGCGAAAAATATAACAAAGAATTTATTGATGTTGGAGAAGCCTCAACAATTGTTGGAGCCCAATTAGGGAATGGAAGCTTCTTAGTAGCAACTGAAGAATAAAAGATGGAAAATAGCCAAATTAATTAGAAAATAAAAGAAAATCAGTCTGATACCACTTAATGGATTCAGACTGATTTTTAATTATATAACTGCTTTGTAATACAAATTGTTTGGAAGTGATAATGATATAATGGGCGATTTATTAAGAAATTACCATACGCAGTTTTGGTAATTTCTTAATATAGAAATCGAACATCATTATCAATTGCAATGTTGAATAATTTTCTCAAAATTTTCAACAAAATAAAGCCAAAGCTTTAACCTCGGATTACTTTCAACAAGGATTTTCTATTACACTTAAATTATAACATAGAATTTTGGTGATAATCAATATAATTTTTCATTCCAGTTGCTTTAGTTGGATTAGTTTCGCTTATTGTTTGTTTTTTAAATTTTCTCGAAATTGTTAAGTAGTTGGTCATTTTGCCTTTAACGATGTTAATTCCCAAAATTTTAACACTATCACCAGTTGATTTTAAATGTTTATAGTGAGTTTTTTTCTGATTAAGTGTAAGTTTAAGTGGAGTTAAAGCTTCAGTAATAACCCCTTCAATAGTTAGTTGGTCGACAGGATTGGGAGATGAAAGTGTTATATCATCTGCATATCGAGTATAAACTAAGTTATTTGCTGTAGCATATTTATTCATTACTTGATCAAAGTTTAAGAGGTATAAATTAGAAAAGTAGGGAGAGGGAAGTAACCCAATTCCAAGACCTTTTGTCTCACTAAAAGCACATTGGTTAATCACAATATCATAATTATAATCTTGTAATAATTCACGTGAGATGGTTTTTAAGATTGTTAAATCAATTGATAAAAAGAAATCTTTTAAATCAAACTGATAAAAATGGGCATTTTCTAAGTGTTTTAATGCTAATTTCTTGGTATTTTGTTGCGGTAGGTAGGCAAATGTTGTTTCATAATTAAAAAGTTCATAATTTAATTGCTTGATAATTTCTTGATGTTCGCTACGTAATTTTAAGCCCGCTTCGTTATTTTTATATGTTGTTATTATTCGTTTTTTCGTTCCACTGGTAATTTGAAATTTAATAATCGCTTGCATGGTTCCTCCGTATAATTATTATAGCAGTACTTAGCGGATTATTGTTGTCAAAATAAAATAAATGTTTTAAATTTTGTTAAGTCCTGAGTCACTATTTTATTGGTAATTAAAGGGATGTTTAAAATATATGATAATTATGATATAATATTTATAATTATGTATAGAGTAATTCTATATTCTATAATCTGAGAGGTGAAGTTATGAATGATACACAAATATTTGAAGCGTTAAATACAATTATCAACCCCTATACAAATGAACTTGTTGAGTTTAATGAAATTGAAACTAACATTCGATGGGAAGGAAAAACTTTAATTTTAAGTTATGTTCCGCTCGGAACAGATGAAAGTAAAAATCGTGAATTTAATCGAAATATTGTCCGAAAATTAAAAATTGATTTACAAATTCAGTCAGTGAGGATTATACAAATAACTCCTGAAAAATCCGAAGATGAATTGTTTGCTAATACCAAAGTGATTGCAATTATGTCCGGAAAAGGTGGAGTTGGTAAGAGTCAGGTAACAGTTAATTTAGCTAAAAGTTTAGTTGATGCGGGTAAAAAAGTTGGAATTATTGATGCTGATATTTACGGGTACAGTATTCCGAAGATTTTAGATTTATATGGAGAACCAGAAGTTGTTGATTCAAAGATAATTCCACTTTCAAAATCAGGAATAGAAGTGATATCAACTCAATACTTTATTGGTGATAATCAAAATGAAGCAATTGCTTGGCGTGCTCCAATGTTAAATAAAATGATGCGTCATTTGTTTAATGATGTTCTTTGGAATCCTGAACTAGATTATATGCTAATTGATTTACCACCGGGAACGGGTGATGTCTTTTTAAATTTAACCCAGTATGTTGAACAAGTGTATTCACTATTAATTACAACACCACATAAGGATGCAGCACATGTTGCACTACGAGCTGGAAAACTTGCAGCTGATTTAAATTTTAAAACGCTAGGAATTATTGAAAATATGAGTTATTACGAACACCAAGGTGAAAAACTGGCAATCTTTGGAACTGAGGGAGCTAATATCGTCTCTCAAGCATTAAATCAACCGGTTATTACTCGCTTACCAATTACTGATGAAGAAACAAAAATTGTAGCGATGTTACAACCAGTTTTAAAAGTATTAGAGGAGGAAAAATGAAAAAACGTGAAGAAATGAATTCAAAATACACTTGGAGTTTAAAATTAGTTTATCAAACGGAAGAACAATTAACAACTGATATAGAATATGTGAAAAATGAAGCAGATAAACTGGCTCAATTTGAAGCAAAGGTAATGGATAACTCAACGAACTTACTTGTAAGTTTAAATTTATATCACGATATCCATCGAAAACTAGAAAAAATTTATGTATACGCCTCACATTTTCTAGACCAAGATCACGGAAATAGCGAAGCCCAAACAAAAATGCAACAAATAAAATCGATTTATACAGAAATATCAGGAAAAATAGCCTTTTTTATTCCAGAAATTTTAAGTGTGCCGAAAATTAAGATTACAGAATATATTATTGAAAATCAATATTTAACAGAATATCAAAAATTTCTCGATGATGTCTATGAGGATTATGATTATATTTTAAGTTCTAAAGAAGAACGAATTATGAGTCTATCATCAGTTGTTGCAAATACAGCATATGATGTTTATAGTACATTAACAAGTAGTGATTTGAAGTTTAAAAACATTGAAGATAAATTAGGAAAAGAATATGAGATGGATGAGCAAAAATGGTCGGTGTATGCAACAAGTGAGGATTTAAACTTACGTCGTAGTGCTTTTAATTCACTGCTTGATAGTTATAGTTCGTTAGAAAATACATTTACGAGTCTTTATATTAATCACATTCGTACTTTAATATTCAAAACAAAAGTTCGTAATTATCAAAGTCCGCGTCAGATGGCACTTTACAATAATCAAATCGATGAGAAAATTTATGATAAATTAATCGAAATTACAAATCAGAATTTAGATTTAAATCATGATTATTTAAAAATTAAAAAGAAATTATTAGGTGTTGATAATTTACATATGTACGATATGTATGTTCCTTTAATAAGTGGTGTTGATCGTGAGTATGATTATTTAGAAGCTAAAAAATTAGTTTATTATGCAACAGAGCCACTTGGAACAGAGTATCAAGAAATCATAAAAAAAGCATTTAATGAAAAATGGATTGATGTTTATCCAAACAAAGGTAAGCGTGGTGGAGCGTATTCTGGTGGAAGTTATGATTCTCGACCTTATATCCTATTAAATTATACTAATAAGATTAATGATGTCTTTACATTGGCTCATGAACTTGGGCATTCAGCACATACATATTTAACCAATAAACAGCAACCATATCAGTATTCACATTATAAAATTTTCGTTGCCGAAGTGGCATCAATTGTTAATGAATTACTGTTATTTGATTATTTGATTAATAATGAAAAATTAAATAATAAAAATAAAATGTATTTGTATAACTACTTAATTGATCAATTCCGTGCCACAATTTATCGCCAGACAATGTTTGCAGAATTTGAGCACAATTCAAAATTAGCTGTATATAATAATGAAGATGTTAGTTGTGAGCGTTTAAAAACAATGTACTATGATTTGAATCAGAAGTATTTTGGAAAGCATGTTTTTGTTGATGAGAAGATTAAGTATGAATGGATGCGTATTCCTCATTTTTACATGAATTATTATGTTTATCAATATGCAACAAGCTATTGTGTGGCAATTAAGGTTGCCCGTGAAATTCTTGAAGGGAACATGCAGATGAAGGAAAACTATTTACAATTTTTAAAATCAGGTGATAGCCAAAAACCGATTGACTTAATTCAAAATTTAGGAATTGATATGTTGGGTGATGAAGTATATGAAGACGCCTTTACCTATTTAACTGACATATTAAATAAGTTTTCAGAATTATATGTAATCGAGAAAAAGAAATAAGGAGATACAATTATGCAAGAAAAAATTAAATTACCGGCAGTTGGTCTGGGGACATATAAAAGTACAGATGAAACAGGATATAATGCCGTAATGACAGCAATTAAAAGTGGGTATCGTTTGATTGATACAGCTCCTGTATACGAAAACGAAGAAATTATTGGTAAGGCACTTAAAGCAAGCTCTCTTGAGCGTAATGAGTACTTTTTAACATCGAAAGTACCAACATCAGTAGATACCTTCGATGAAACGATTGCAGCATTTACCAAAACGTGTACTGATTTACAAGTGGATTATTTAGATATTTATTTAATTCATTGGCCTAAAGGAAAAGAACGTGATCGTGAAGTATGGCGAGCACTTGAGAGTTTATATGAAGCCGGAAAAGTTAAAGTAATTGGGGTTAGCAATTTTGAAATACCGCATTTAGATGATTTGTTAGAAGTAGCAAAGATTGCACCGATGATGAATCAAATTGAAATATCACCGGTTTGCCAGCAGTTTGATGTTCATGAGTATTGTTGGAATTTTGACATCGCAATTACTGCATATGGTAGTTTAATGAAAGGAAATAATCTTGATAATCCAGTCTTGGTCAAAATTGCAAATAAACACAATAAATCTGTTGCTCAAGTGATTTTAAAATGGTTATTACAACGTGGGATTTTTGTAATTCCAAAATCAGTAAATGCTGAGCGAATTGAACAAAATATTCAAATTCGTGACTTTGAATTAACGAATATTGAGATGGATAAAATTGCTGATTTAAATCAAGATAAACATTATTATTCCTTACCAGAGAAGCGATAAAAACTAAGAGTGCAAGTTTAGCACTCTTTTTATAAATTAGGAGAAGAATGGAATTAATTATTTTAACAGCGATACTAATTATTGTTCTTGTAATGTTTCTTGATAAACGAAGTAATCAATCAAAAGGTTCAGAGCAAATCCAGCGTGAACTTCAGAGTCAAGTCGATGAATTTAGCCAAAAGATTAGTTCTTTAGAGGGGAAACTTTTAATGAATCAAGAGTTTAGTAATAATCAGCTTAATAACTTGGATGGTAGTTTTGCCAGACGAAGTAATTTACAAAATATGGAAATTCAAAATGTTTTGACTAACTTGGAAGCAAAACTGCTGAAAAGTAATGAAATATCTCAAGCCCAAGTGAATGAAATAATTGGCCAAGTCCAAAAGTTAAATCATTTGGAAAAGCAAATGGGTAATTTAGAAGAAGAAATAATGGACTTTACTAAAGTGATGGCTAATAAACAAGTACGAGGAGCATTTGGGGAACAACGTTTACGAGAACTATTAATTAATTACTTTGGTAATAATAGTGATTTGATTTGTGAACAAGTAAAGCTTAAAAATGACAAACGAGTTGATTTTTTATTTAAAGTTCCAAATGGTCTTCCGCTTGCGATTGATGTTAAATTTCCGCTCGAAAATTATCAAAATTTAGTTGAAGCTGAGTTAAAAGAAAAAGAACATTACCGAAAATTATTTATCAATGATGTGAAATACCATATTAAAGTAATTGCCGAAAAGTATATTGTAACTGGTGAGACAGCTAGTCAAGCGGTAATGTTTGTACCAAGTGAAGCAATTTATTATGAAATCTTAAATGAGGTAAATATTTTAGAATTTGCCTACCAAAACCAAGTGTGGATAACATCACCAACAACAATCATGGCAATGATTAATATTTTCAGTAATTTTCATCGTGATTTAAAACAAAGTGAAAAGGCCGAAGTAATTCAAAGTCAATTAAATCGTCTTGGTGAAGAATTTATTCGCTTTGAAAAACGATTAAGTGATTATGAAAAACGCTACGAGCAATTAGAACAAGAACGAGAAAAATTACAAATAACTTCCCGAAAACTGGTTAATGAATTTACTAAAATTAAAACTGGAGAATTAGTAAGTAAGGAGAGTGAAGCATAAAAAACAAAATCAAATAAAAGTGATAATGCTTAACAAAAATATCAATTATTTTGATATAATATTGTATTGATAAAAAAATAATAAAATCTTGTTTTGAGAGATAAATTAGGAAAATAATTAGAGGAGTAATATGCAAGTAACGGAATTAATAAATAAGATTGAAGAGTATTCAAAAATAATCATTCATCGTCACCTTAGTCCTGACATTGATGCAGTCGGTAGCCAAATGGCATTAAAAGAAATGTTGAAGATTAATTATCCAACTAAAAAAATATTAGCAGTTGGAGAAAAAGGTTATGAACAATTTAATTTCATTGGGGAAATTGATAAGGTAACTCCAGAAGATTATCAAGGAAGTTTAGTAATTGTGGTGGATACAGCAAATTATGCTCGAATTGAAGACCAAAATTTTAAATTAGCCAAAGAAATAATTAAAATCGACCATCACCAAGATGTGGCTGAGGAACGTTATGGAGTGATTAATATTATTAATGCTGATTCTTCATCAACTTGCGAATTGCTATATGATGTTTATGAAGTAATTAAAGATATTAAACCAGAATTTACGATTAATACTGATATAGCCAAATATTTATTTGCCGGAATTTATGCTGATACAGGTGGCTTTATTTTCCCAAATACAAAAAGTCGAACATTTACAGTTTTAAGTGAATTAGCTAAATATGATTTTGAATATGAAAATTGGAATATGTTACTTCGGGTGTTAGATGAGAAAATTGTTCGTCTAATTGGTTATGCAATGCAAAATATTGAGATAAAAAATGGAGTGGGAGTGTTAAAGTTTAGTCAAGAGTTGCAAACAAAACTTGAAGCAACCCCACGGGAATTAAGTATTGTTGTTAATTACATGGGAATGTTTAAAAACTTAAAAGTATGGGTAGTATTTAATGAACATCAAAATTTCATTCGCGTAAATTTAAGGTCAAGAAGTCAGTATGATATTTCTAAAGTTGCAATGCAGTATCGTGGTGGCGGTCATAAAAACGCTTCAGGTGCAATGATTTATACATGGGAAGATCAAAAAGAAATTGAAAAATTATTACAAGAAATGGTGAAATAATGTATTTAAATATCAAGACTGAATATAATTTACAAGAAAGTGCAATTAAAATTGAAAAATTAGTTGAAAAAGCAACAAGTTTAAATTTAAGTTCAATTGGAATATGTGAATATAACTCAACTCAAAGTTTTATGAAAGTGGCAAAAGCCTTTGCAGATACAAATATTAATGTTGTATATGGAACTGAATTTTTAATTCAAGGTCAAAATTATCATTTATATGCGAAAAATAATGATGGTTTAATCATGTTAAATCAACTTGTAACGATGTTTAACCAAGGTATTTTATTAGAACCATATGACTTTGGTCATAATTTAGTAGTAATCTTGGGTAAAGGAAAATTAATTGACCAGGTGCTTTTAGGAGCAGGACAAAATGAATTGCAGAAACTGAAAAAAATCTATAAAGATGACTTATATTTAGGGATTTTAAGTTATTTAAATGATGCTAATAACTATCAAGTTATTAATTCTCATCATTTATTTGGTTTAAAACAAGTAATTATTGATCCGGTAAAATATTTAGATGAAACCCAAGTTGATACGTATCTAACTTTACAAGCAATTAAACATAAGCAAAAATTTTATCACTTTCAAGAAATGAAGAAAAAGGCAAATCGTTATCAGTTGAAATTGGAATTTAATCCAATATTAGAAGATGTATTAAAGCGTACAGAAAAATTAATGGCAAGTTGTCAAGCAACACCAGGGATGACTAAGTTTGAATATCCACGCTATCCATATACTAAAAATCTAAATGCAACAGATTTTTTAAAGGCACAAATTAAAGTTGGATTAAAATGGCGAATCGGAAGCGAAATTCCAGAAACTTATCGTGAGCGATTAGCATATGAATTTTCAGTAATTACCAAAATGGGCTTTACGGACTACTTTTTAATTGTTCAAGACATTGTGATATATGCAAAGAAAAATCATATTATGGTAGGTCCAGGTCGTGGGAGTGCTGCCGGAAGTTTAATTGCGTATTTACTAGGGATAACGGATGTTGACCCAATTAAATATAATTTATATTTTGAGCGTTTTTTAAACCCAATGCGTAAGACAATGCCCGATATTGACCTTGATTTTGAAGCGGCACGTCGGGAAGAAGTGATTGAATATATCGAAGAACGATTTGGTTTAGATATGGTAACAAAAATTGGAACTATAAATCGTTATCAAGCAAAAAGTTCGTTTGCAACAGTTGCTGATGTATGGTTTATTGATCCCAAATTAAAAAAAATCATTAGTAAACAACTTGATGGAAGAATCTCAATTAAGGAGAATCTAGAAAAAAACCAGAAACTATATAGTATGGTAACAACTGACCCGAAACTAATGAGCATTTTTAAAATCGCAATGGAAATTGAAAAAATGCCAAGTTCATATTCTATTCATGCTGCTGGAGTAATTATTGCAAGTCAACCACTGCTAGGGTTTGTTCCACAAAATGCCGAAGGAGTATCATTAAATGAAGCCGGTGAATTAGAAGCATTAGGATTATTAAAAATTGATATTTTAGCACTTGATAATTTAACGATTTTAAATCAAATGGTTCGCAAAGTAAAAAAGGTGGATAATGATTTTAAGTTAAGTGCAATTGATTACAACAATAAGGCAACATATACTATGCTAAGTCGTGCTCAAACCCTTGGGATTTTTCAAATGGAATCAATGGGGATGCGGCAAGTACTTCAACAAGTTAAACCAACAAATTTCAATGAGTTAGCATTAGTATTAGCACTATATCGTCCGGGAGCCAAAGATCAACTTGAAGAATATGTTGAGAAAAAGGACAACTATATTGCAACAACAAATATTGAAGCAATCTTGCAAGAAACTAGTGGAGTTTTAATTTATCAAGAACAAGTAATGCGTCTTGCTAGTGAAATGGCTGGTTATACTTTAGCAGAAGCTGATATGTTAAGGCGAGCAATTTCAAAAAAAGATCCGCAAGAACTTGCTAAAATTACAGCTGACTTTAAAAAAAGAAGTATTAGCCGTGGTTATGTTGAATCACAAGTTAATCGCTATATGGATCAAATTATTAAATTTGGTGGTTACGGATTTAACAAATCACATGCCTTTGCTTATGGGATGATTACCTATCAGATGGCTTACATTAAAACAAATTATCCCAATAAATATTACGAGGTAATGTTTGACCGTAATTATACAGGTCCAAATCGTGATAAGTTTTTCCAAGAACTTCGGGTTCAAAATATGAAAATTCTTGCTCCAGATTTCCGCCTTAGTTCGTATCAAGTTCGCGTCAATGGAAGTAGTATTGTCCTAGGTTTAAAGCATATCAAAGGAATTTCTAAGGAAGTTGCTAAATATATTTTAACTAGTCGTAACAACATGAAAAATATGAATAATCTAGAAGAAATTACAGAACATTTAATTAAAAGTCCTTTAATTACAGAAACAGTAATTGAAAATTTAGTTGATAGTGGATTTTTTGATTATTTAAATTATAATCATCCGACTTTAAAACGAAATATGTTAGATAGTAAAGATGGAGAAAATAATATAGCAAAATTATTTGGTGAACCATTATTTGCCAAAGATGTTGTTGATTATGAATTTGAAGAAAAATCCAAGCGAGAGTTAAATGTTTTAGGAATTAATATTAAGTATAATCTATTCTCAGAAATTAAAAAACAATATCAAAATCAAGTTAGAACGCCAATTGTAAGTATAAAAGAAGCGTTTTTTAATCCCTCATTTAATAAAGACAATAATTTTATAACAATTATTAAAGTTATTAGTTACAAAGAAATTAAGACTAAAAATGGGAAGAATATGGCTTTTTTAACTACAGATAGTGATGGTGAATTTGAAATTGTTTGTTTTCCAACAGAATACGAGCAATTGAAAAATAAAATTACAAACTATATGGATCGTTATGTATTGGCTCAAGTTAAAATTCGTGGTGACAAAGTTTATTTAGAAAAAATGTGAAAATTACCCTGAATTTTGTTAAAATAGTAACGGAGTACTTATAAGGAGGATGATGATTAAAAAG
>CAZFWW010000012.1:0-22752 GCA_964522645.1 uncultured Mycoplasmatales bacterium | reverse complement strand
ATGACTATTATACTAAGATTGACTATAATTTAGCTACTGTTGATGGTAATACAGTTACGGAAATCAATTTATATAACCCCAAACGACAAGAAAAGATAACGCTTAAATATAGTACAACTGGAAAAGGATTAAGTTCAAATGATTCAATGCAACCAATTAGCATTAAAGAGGAAGAGATTCCTGAAGAAACACCGATTCAAATGTTAAGTCCTAACGAAAATAAGTTAAGTTTAAGTAAAGGAAGTTCATATGTTGAAATTCCAAATTACTTTTCAGTAGAAGAAGGGGATTATAGTTATCGACCTGTTGATTTCATTCAATTTACCAATATATTTGAAGAATAAGGAGAGAAAATGAGTTTACCAAATTGCCCAAAATGTAAAGAAGAATACACATATGAGGATGGAGCATTATATGTATGCCCAATGTGCGGACACGAATGGCCACAAGTAGAAGAAAAAGAAGCAGAAAAAGTATTTAAAGATGCTAATGGAAATGTATTACAAGATGGAGATACAGTTACAGTAATTAAAGATTTAAAAGTAAAAGGATCATCACTTGTAGTAAAGCAAGGAACAAAAGTTAAAAACATTCGTTTAGTTGATGGAGATCACGATATTGATTGCAAAATTGATAAAATCGGACCAATGCAACTTAAAACTCAATTTGTTAAGAAAATCTAAACATTAAGAGAATTTATGAATATTTAGAAAAGTATTATACCCGAAGGTATAATACTTTTTTTCTATTTTGTTAATAATAAAGGTTAAAATCATTATGTAATATACCTTTATAAAAAAATAATCGTATTGTAATAAGAAAATATTTAATTAATAATAATTTTTTGTTACAATAATAATAAGGGGTTCGTGGGTGATTGTAATAATGTTTTTGTGGAATTGCTCAATAGTAACTTCTTATATTTGTTAGATTAGAACGATTTCATGATAGATTTATTTATTATTTTGAAAAGAAAGGAGATCATAGTTATATTAACTATGTATTTAATATGTCAGTTTCAACAAAAAATTTAAAACGAACATTGGGGAAAAAAGAACTATTTGCGGTAGCAATTGGACAAATTGTTGGTGCCGGAATTATGACACTAACTGGTTTAGCAATTGCAATGACAGGACGTTCTGTTAATATTGCATTTTTACTAGCATCAATAGCAGTAATTTTTGCATCAATCCCAACAATTCTTTTGACAAGTGCGGTTCGAATGCGTGGGGGAACATATACTCAGACAGCAGCATTTATTGGAAAAAGAGCGGCAGGAATCCAGATATTTTTATATATCATATCAAATATCTCACTTGGTATGTACGCAATTTCATTTGCGCAATACTTTAACGGATTATTTCCGGATGTTTCGCCGCAGTTAGTTGCCGGACTACTTGTTACAGTAATATTTATTGTTAATTATTTAGGGGTTTCAAAAGCAGCAAAGGCTCAAGGTGTTCTAGTACTAGTTTTACTAGGAGCATTAATGTTATTCATTGGTTTTGGAGTTGGAGAAATCCAACCAGGTTATTTCCAAAATCCAGGGTTTACAACAAATGGTCTTCTTGGAGTATGTACTGCGATGGCTCTTGTAACATTTGCAACAGGTGGAGCAACAGTAGTAGTTAATTTAAGTGCAGAAGCAAAAAATCCGAAAAAAGATATTCCATTTGTAATCATTGTATCGACAATTTTTATCGCAGTTTTATATGCGTTTATGGGTACAGTTGCTTCAGGGGTTTTACCGATAGAAGTCGTAGCAGGACAACCACTAACACATGTTGCCGAAGCAATTTTTCCAAAGTGGTTATATGTATTATTTATTGTAGGTGGAGCAATGTTTGCATTAATTACTACAATGAATGCCCAAGTAAGTTATGCAACAAAACCAGTAATGCAAGCTTGTGTTGATAATTGGTTTCCTAAATCACTAGCTGTATTACACCCAAAATATAACACACCTTATCGACTACTTATGATATTTTATATAATTGCAATGTTTCCAATTGTAACCGGATTAAATATTGAAATTATCGCAAGTTCATCACTAATTTTAAATTATATTTTATTTATTATATTAAATGTCGGAGTTTTATGGTTGCCAAAATTATATCCAGAGCAGTGGAAAAAATCTCCGTTTTATATTAAAAAGGGCGCGTTTACATTTTTGATTATTTTAAGCTTAGTAATTTTAATTGCCCAACTATGTCTAATGATAAATACTTTAAGTACTAATGAACTTATAGGGAATGTAATTGCTTTTGTATTAGCTGTAATTTTTGGAGTAGTACGTAGTAAAAAAGTTGAATTAGAAATTAGTACAGAAGAAGAATAAAATTAAATATAAATATTTGGTAAAATGACTAATAATATTAAAGTTATTTTCGTAATTAACTAATAGGACTGGATTTTAATATGAAATCCAGTTTTTAAAATTTTAAATGCAGTTTATGTTATGTATAAAAAATGGAATTAGTTTTTTTTTTTAATCACTTTTGAATTTATGGTAAAATAGAGTATAGATAAAATTAAAAGTTTAAAGAGGAGAATAATGAAAATTAAAAGTATTTTTAAGAAAAATAAAATGGGAAAAGAAGAAAGTGATGGTGGAAGTGAAATAATTAGGCATTCAAAAGGTGAAGAAAGTACATATTATGCAAATGGAGCTAGTTATGAGGAGGATATTGACGACTATTTTAACCAAAAATATCCTGATAAAGAAACATTCACATTTGTTGATCCTGATAATCCGATGATTTCAGTAAATTTAATGAGTACAATAGAATCTGTTAATATTGAAAATGACGTTCATGTCTTATATACAAAAGGAATGAGTACATTACCAATGAATAGGCCAAAAGAACTTCCAAAAGAATATAAACACTTAGAACGTGCTGAATTATTTGCAGTTATTCCAGCAATTATTCCGAAAGAAGAAATTTTAAATGGAGAGTATTACTGGCTATCAGTAGTACTAAATCAATTGGCTGGGTTTGTTCATGCTTATGATACATGGTTTTCTCATGGACATACGATACCAAATGGTCAAGATGACAATTCATATGCACCAGAAAACCAATTTACAGGTTCAATGTTAGCATTTTCTGATGTTGTAATTGCGAAAGATAAAGTTGAAATAACTCTTTTAGAATTAATTCCGTTATTTACTGAAGAGATGAATATGAAGTTAGATTTAGGAGCGGATGAGTTAATAAAAAAACTAATTGATAATAATTATTCTGGTGTAATAAATGACCGAATAAATGTTGGACTTTAAAAAATAAATTATCTTAAAAAATAAAAGTAAGTTCGTGTAATGAATTTGCTTTTTTTAATTGTTTTTGCTAAAAATTAGTATTGTTTTAAGTGGGATATTTGAAGAAATTATTGTTTAAGCCGATATTAAGGTCAAATATTAAAAAACAACCCATATTATGATATAATATAAAAGTTGTTAAAAAATACGAGGAGAAAATAAGATGAAGAAAATAAAAAATATTGCAATTATTGCTCACGTTGACCACGGGAAAACGACAATAGTTGATCAATTATTAACAAGTTCAGGGTTGTTCCGTGATAATGAAACGGTTCAAGAAAGAATGATGGATTCAAATGACCTTGAAAAAGAGCGTGGAATTACAATCCTTGCTAAAAATACCGCTGTAGAATATAAAGATTACTTAATTAATATTCTTGATACACCAGGTCACGCTGACTTTGGTGGAGAAGTAGAACGTATTTTAAAAATGGTAGATGGAGTATTATTAGTTGTTGATGCATATGAAGGATGTATGCCACAAACACGTTTTGTACTAAAAAAAGCAATGGAACAAAATTTACAACCAGTTGTTGTTGTAAATAAGGTAGATAAACCACAAGCACGTTGTGGAGAAGTAATTGATGAGGTTATGGACTTATTAATTGAATTAGGTGCGGATGAAGAACAATTAGAGTTCCCAGTAGTATATGCATCAGCAATTAATGGGCAATCAAGTTTTGATTACACAGACATGCAAGAGACAATGGAACCTTTATTTGAGTCAATTATTGAAAATATTGCGGATGCACCACAACCAGTTGATGAACCATTCCAAATGCAAATTTCATTATTAGACTATAATGATTATGTTGGTCGTATTGGAATTGGGCGTATCATGCATGGTAGTGTAAAAGTTGGAGAACAAGTAACACTAGTTAGAAACGATGAAAGTGTAGTAAATTTCCGAGTAACAAAACTATTTGGATTTAAAGGATTAAATCGAATTGAAGTTGACAGTGCAAGTGCAGGAGAAATTGTTGCAATTGTCGGAATGAATGATATTAACGTATCAGAAACAGTATGTGCAACAGGACATGTAGAAGCAATGGAGCCATTACATATTGATGAACCAACATTACAAATGATGTTTGCAGTAAATGATTCACCATTTGCTGGTCGTGAAGGAAAATTTGTAACATCAAGTAAATTACAAGAGCGTTTATTCTTAGAATTACAAACTGATGTATCTTTACGTGTTGAAAATACAGATTCACCAAATAAATTTATTGTTTCAGGACGTGGAGAGTTACACTTAGCAATTTTAGTAGAAAACTTACGTCGTGAAGGATATGAATTGCAAGTTGCAAAACCACAAGTAATTCAAAAAGAAGTAAACGGTGTAATGATGGAACCAGTTGAAGAAGTAACAATTGATGTTCCAGATGAGTATTCAGGAGCAATTATTGAAGCAATGGGGAACCGTAAAGCTGAAATGCAAGATATGAAAAATATGAATAACGGAACTACACGTTTACAATTTATTGCTTATTCAAGAGCATTAATTGGATATGGTTCGGAATTTATCACTTCAACAAAAGGATACGGAATTTATAATCATACATTCTTAGAGTATCGTCCATTATTAAATGCTCAAATCAAAACACGTTCACAAGGGGCGTTAGTATCAATGGAAAATGGTAAATCAACAGCTTATGGTTTACTTGGACTTGAAGATCGTGGAACAATGTTAATTGAACCAGGAGTAGAAGTATATGAAGGTATGGTTGTTGGACAAAATAATAAAAATACAGATTTAGCAGTAAATGTTGTCCGCCAAAAACAATTGACAAACGTTCGTAGTGCAAATAAGGATTCAACAGTAAACTTGAAAAAAGCAAAAATATTATCACTTGAAGAATATATTCAATTCTTAGAGGATGATGAATATTTAGAAGTAACACCAGAAAGCTTACGTTTACGTAAACAAATTCTGAAAAAGAATGAAAGAGATAAAGCAAATCGTCAGAAAAAATAACAAATGACAGGATAAATTAATGAATAAAATTAGATATATAAGTGGATTATTATTACTTACCTTTGCAATAAGCTTAATTGTAAAGAGTGAAATTGGTGCTAGCCCTTGGGATGCAGCAAATGTCGGTCTAAGTTTGATTACCCCACTAACATTGGGAGCATGGACAATTTTATCAGGAGCAATTTTAGTAATTGCGGTTGCAGCTTTAACCAAAACTAAGCCAGTATATTTATCAATATTAATTGGTGTATTAACCGGTATTTTAATTGATTTTTGGAGTTACATCCTTGAATTAATTAACTTTGAAGCGAACTTTTTTTTCGGAATCGCTGGAATAGTTATTTTTGCGTTTGGAATTAGTCTGTATACAAAAACAGATTATCCACCAAATCCAATTGATAATTTCATGATGTGCTTAATGAAGCATTATCAAATCAGTTACGGAAAAGCTAAATTAATTACTGATTTCATTGGACTAACAGTAGCGATTATTGTTGGTGGTCCAATTGGAATTGGGACAGCAATAATTTATTTTATGATTCCAATATTATTGCAACTTTTTGATCGAATAATTTAAATAAAACTCATGTAGTGATTAATAAACTGCATGAGTTTTTTATGCATATGAACTAGTATAGCCATTTTTCTTGATATAATAACATTATATCAGGAGGAAGAATGGAAAAAATAATAGTAATCGGTACAAATCACGCAGGAACACACGCAGTTAGTACATTAATTGAAAATTATAATGACTCAGTAGAGGTAACTACATATGATAAAAATAATAATATTTCATTTTTAGGGTGCGGAATGGCACTATGGATTGGAAATGTAATTAAAGAAGGAGATGGACTTTTTTATGCAACACCAGAAGCATTACAAAATGCTGGAGCAAATGTATTTATGGAGCATGAATTAGTGTCAGTTGATTATGATGCTAAAGAAGTAGTAGTAAGAAATTTAAATACAGATGAAGTAATTACAGATAATTATGATAAATTAATTTTAGCAGTTGGTTCATGGCCAATTTTACCTAAATTACCAGGTCATGATTTAGAAAATATTGTGTATGCAAAGATATTCCAAAATGCAGAGGCAGTAATTGAAAAATTAAAAGACCCATCAATTAAACGTATTGCAGTTGTTGGTGCAGGTTATATTGGCGTAGAATTAGCTGAAGCATTTGTGCAAAACGGTCGAGAAGTATACCTAATCAATGATGCAGAAGTACTTAATCGTTATTATGATCAAGAATTCCAAGAACAAATGAATAAGAACCTATCAGCAAATAATGTTCATTGTAAGACAGGGGAATTAGTTACAGAATTTAAAGGAACTGATGGAAAAGTAAGTAAAGTAATTACAACAAAAGCAGAGTATGATGTTGATTTAGTATTAATGGCAATCGGATTTAGACCGAATACAGATTTAGTAAGAGATGACAAATTAGAAATGCTAGCAAATGGAGCAATTGTTACTGATAATAAATGTGAAACATCAATTAAAGATGTATATGCAATTGGTGATTGTTCAACGGTTTGGAATAATGCTAGTAAAGAAAAAGCACATATTGCTCTAGCAACAAATGCTGTAAGAACTGGGATTGTTGCAGCACATAATGCAGCAGGTACAGCAATTGAATTACAAGGAGTTCAAGGAAGTAATGCAATTCACATTTTTGGTTTAACTTTAGCATCTACAGGACTAACAGAATCAGTGGCTAAAGAAAAAGGATTTAATGTGTCAACAACAACAGTAACAGATACATTAAGACCAGCATTTATGCCGACAAATGCTGATGTAACATTAAAAGTTGTTTGGGATAAAGATAGTCGTCGTATTCTTGGAGCACAATTAATGTCTACAGAAGATATTACGCTTGCTCTACACATGTTTAGTTTAGCAATTCAAGAAGAATATTCAATTGATAAGTTAGCACTGTTAGACTTATTCTTCTTACCACACTTTAACCAACCACATAACTTTATTACCAAAGCAGGTTTACAAGGTTTAGGAAAATAAAACAAGATAATATAACTATAAAGAATCCGTTAATGGATTCTTTTTTTGGTACAATATAATTGATAAGTCACGGGTACCAATAATCTATTGGTTGAGAAATACCGTTTTAACCTGATCTAGTTAACACTAGCGTAGGAAGACTTAAGTGATTTATCAAAGAAGGAGAATAATGCAAATCCAAGCAAGCTTAAAAGTAATGCCATCAATGAATACACGTACTGAAGTTTACGATAAAGTTAATGAAGTAATTAAAATGATTGCAGATAGCAATTTAAAATACGTAAGTGGACCAAGTGAGACAAGTGTAGAGGGTGATTATGATCAAGTATTTAATCTGTTTCGTGACATTCATCAAAAATTAGTTAATGATGAAGTTAAACAAATCACAATGATGATTGTAACTGATTATAATTCAGATGCTCAATATATTGATGAGAAAATAGAAAATGTGAATAAGTATTTAAAAGGGGAAAATTAATTCCCTTTTTTAAGTGTAAAGCTACTTGAATTTGGTAGAGGAGAAAAATGAAAAAAAAATTATTTATTGGATGTTTCCTACTAATTATTGTGCTAACAGGATGTCAACAAGATAATGAACTGGAAAAAGTAACGTTAGTTCTAGATTATACACCAAACACTAATCATAGTGGAATTTATTTAGCTAAGGAACAAGGTTTTTATGAAGAAGTTGGTTTAGATTTGGAAATCATTCAACCTAGTGAAGGTTCAGCTGAAAGTTTAATTTCTGCAAATAAAGCTGAATTTGGAATTAGTTATGGTGAGAATGTTGCCCAATTTAATAGTGTGGAAGAAGAAATCACTTCAATAATGGGGTTAGTTGCTCATAACACAAGTGGGTTCTTGTCACGTGCCGAAAAGGGAATTACTAGACCAAAGGATTTAGAAAACAAAACTTATTGTGGTTGGGGTTCAGAAATTGAAAAAGCCATTATTGAGAGTGTTGTTAAGGCAGATGGTGGAAATCCAGATTTAGTAAATATTAGTTCAAGTATAATAGATTTAAAATTAGAAAATGGTCCGTGTGATGTAGCATGGGCATATGAAGGTTGGGATAAAATTGATATGGAATTATCTGGAATTGATATTAATTATATTCCTTTAACTGACTATGGTTTAGATTGGTATACACCGGTTATAATATCATCAAATTCATATATAAGTGAGAATGATGATATTGTAAATAAGTTTGTACAGGCAACAATTAAGGGATATGAACTTGCAATTACTGACCCTAAACTAGCAAGTGATGCCCTTTTAGATAATGCACCAGAATTATCACCAGATTTAGTAGTTAAATCTCAAGAGTTTCTAAGTACTAAATATCAAGATGAATTAGCATTTGGAATGCAAAGTGATGAGATTTGGGAGCAGTTTATGAGTTGGTTAAAAGCAAATGAAATTATCAGTGATGATGTTGAGACAACAAATATGTATACAAATAAATACATTGAAACTACCGAGTAAAAGAAAGGGAAAAGATGATTAAAAAAGTAATAAAGATGTTATATTCAGAAAAAGTAAATACACTAGTATTATTGCTATCAATTTTGCCATTTTTCACGATTAATTGGAACTATGGTTTACAGGTATATGTAATATTTTTTATTTATTTTCTACTTGATTTCTTACATAATGTTAAAAACAAAGTATATAAACGTAATCATCCTCTATTTATAACGGATTTTTTATCTTTATTATCATTAATTCCGGAAATTAGAATTTTTGTTTTATTTAGGTTCTTTAGAGTTTTTCGTATTCTTTTAAGTATGAAAGGAATAATGTTTATAGTTGGAATTTATAAAAAGAACTGGGTAGTTATTAAGTCACTACTTTATGTATCACTGGCATATATGGTTTGTGTAAGTTTAATTCTATTTAGTATTGAACCTGAATCATTTGATAATCAATATTTAAATGCTCTTTACTGGTCAGGGATTACATTGACAACAGTAGGTTATGGAGATTTCTATCCAGTAACAATGTTAGGAAAGTTTTTCGCACTTATTGCATCATTTATTGGAATTGCAATTGTGGCATTACCAACTGGATTTGTGGCCTCAGAATTTTTAAATCGAATTAATGAACTAAAAGAGCGAAATAAAAATAATGAATAAAACATATGATATAATTTAGATTAGGGAGAAGTGGTATATTATGAAATATTTTGACTATGCAGCAACAACGCCTGTGGATAAAGAAATACTAGCAACATATGTAAAAGTTAGTGAAAAGTATTTTGCCCATTCAGGGGTTAATCCAGAAGTGGAACAATTAGAAAATGAATCGAAAAAAATTATTTTAGAAAAATTAAATTTTAATGTAAATGATTATCAGATAATTTATACAAGTGGTGGAAGTGAAGCAAACAATTTAGCAATTAAAGGATATGCTCAAAAGTATAATTCAAAGAGACATTTTATTACATCAGTATATGAACATTCAAGTATGCACGAAAGTTTTAAATATATTGAAGAGCAAGGACATGAGGTAACATTTTTAAATCCAAATAAAGAAGGGATTATTACCCCAGAGTCAGTTATGGCAGCAATTAGACCAAATACAGTATTAATTAGTATAATGCATGTAAATAATGAGATAGGAACTGTAAATCCAATTGCAGAAATTGGTAAATCAATTAAAGGTGTAGATAAAAAAATAGTCTTTATGGTTGATAGTGTTCAAGGAGTCGGTAAAACAAAGTTACTTGATAACACTAATATTGATATGATGTCAGCATCAGCACATAAAATTTATGGTCCAAAAGGAATCGGGGCCTTAATTAAACGAAAAGACATTGAATTAAACAAACAAATTCATGGTGGTGCTTTAGAGTTTGGATTTCGAGGTGGAACTCAAAATTTAGCCGCTCAAGTTTCATTTGCAAAAGCAGTAAAAGAAATGATTGATAATCGTGAATTTGTCTTATCACAAATCGAAAAACGTCGTGAATTTTTGGTAAGTGAATTACTTAAAAATCCGAAAGTAACGTTAAATGCTCCGAGCATTAGCAATGTTATTAGTATTCGAGTAGCAATGGAAATGAAATCAGAAAGTGTTGTTGCCTTGCTCCTTGAACGTGGTTTTGCAATTTCAACTAAAAGTGCATGTTCATCAAAGTTAAATAAAGGTTCAAGAACACTTAATTCAATTGGCTTAACAATGGAAGAACAAGATCATACATTTAGAATTAGTGTTTCTCATTTTACTCCACTAGAGGATATTAAAGAACTAATCGAAAACTTTAATGAAGTAATTAATACAAATGATTAAATTAAAAGGAAGTGGATAACACTTCCTTTGGTTATGTAAAACTTAGACAAAATAACGAAAAAATCAAAAAATCTGTTATAATAAACAGGTTAAGGAGCAAAATGAAAATTATATTAATCCGTTATGGAGAATTAACTTTAAAGGGAAGAAACCGTAAGCAATTCGAACGTGCATTATACAACAACGTTCGTAAACAACTAAGCGACTTCAATTTAAAATTTAGAAAAGATCATAACCGTATTTACATTGAAGTAGAAAATGTAGAGGAGTATGAAGATATTAGCATTGTTTTAAAAAGAATCCCAGGAATTCACAGTTTTTCAATTGCTGATGTAGCAACACATGATTTGGAAGATATCAAACGTGTAGCGTTAGCTAATTTTGATAAAAATAATCCAGTATTTAAAGTTGAAGCAAAACGTAGTAATAAACTATTTCCACTAAAATCTCCGGAACTAGCTCGTGCTGTTGGAGCACATATTTTAATTAATAACGATGGACTTGAGGGAATGCGTGTTGACTTACAAAAGCCGAAACAACTATTAAAAATTGAAATCCAAAATGATTTGAGCTATGTTTATCATACAACAGAAAAAGCCATGGGTGGATTACCAATTGGTTCATCAGGTCGTGGTTTAGTCCTATTAAGTGGAGGAATTGATTCACCAGTAGCTGCAGTAGAAGCAATGAAACGTGGACTGAAAATTGATTGTATTCACTTCTCATCACCACCGTATACAAATGAACAGAGTTTACAAAAAGTAAAAGACCTTGCTAAAGTGTTACAGATGTATGACAAAGACATCAAACTATATAACGCTCATTTTACCGACATTCAACTTGCAATTCACCAAAATTGTGCTTCAAAATACGAAGTAACAATCTTACGTAGAATGATGTTACGACAAGCATCGTTATTAGCTAAGAAAATAAAAGCAGGTGTTTTAATAACGGGTGAAAGTTTAGGACAAGTAGCTAGTCAAACAATTGCTTCAATGAATGTAACTAATCAAACGGTTGATGATTTGATTTTACGTCCGTTAATTACAATGGATAAAAGTCAAATAATTGAGAATGCTCAAAATATTGGAACATATGAAATTTCAATTTTACCATTTGAAGATTGCTGTGTTGTATTTTTACCGAAAAATCCTAGTACAAATCCGAAATTACCAGAGGTAATTTATGAAGAAAATCGGATTGAATATGAAGAAATGATCGAGCAAACGAAACTTGAACGGGACACATATAGCACGTTACACCAAGAAGATATGTTAATTGACACATTGATTTAAGTAGTACTGCAAAATGCAGTACTTTTTAATTTAAAAGTAAAATCATAAGGTAAAATAAAAGTAAAAACATTGACTTTATGTGTATTAAATCTGTTAATTGAAACATTAATTTAAATGAAAAATAAAATATGATATAATAGATACATGTAATAGATAATAGAATAATTAGTAGGAGAAAAAATGAGAAAAACATTAGTAATAAATTCAGGAAGTTCATCATTAAAATATAAATTATTCACAATGCCAAATTATGAGGTTGATTGTGAAGGAATCGTTGACCGAATTGGTTTAGAAGGTGGAGAAATTACTTGTAAATCAGAACAAGGTAAAATTGAAATTAATGAGGATTTTTCTAATCATGAACAAGCAATTAAAAAATTATTAGAAATTTTAGAAGAAAATAAATTTATTGAAAACAAAGAAGTAATTACCAAAGTTGGTCACCGTGTTGTACAAGGTGGAGAAATTTTCACAAAATCAACGTTAGTTGGAGAAAAAGAATTAGCAGATATTTATGAATTAGCAAAATTAGCGCCACTTCATAATGTACCAAATGGTGATGGAATTAAAATTTTCCAAGAAGTATTACCACATGCACAAAATATCGCAGTGTTTGATACTGAGTTCCACTTAAGTATGCCAGAGGAATCATATATTTATCCAGTACCATATGAATGGTATGAAAAATATGGAGTTCGTCGTTATGGTGCTCACGGAACAAGTCATAAATATATTTCAGAAAAAGCAGCAGAAATTGCTAATATGAATATTGAAGACATGAATATTATTAACTGTCACTTAGGAAATGGTGCAAGTTTAACAGCAATTAAAGGTGGAAAATCAATTCAAACGTCAATGGGATTAACGCCACTTGCTGGAATCATGATGGGAACTCGTTCAGGTGATATTGATCCATCAATCTTTAAATATATCGAAGAACAAACAGGAATGAATACCGCTGAAATTACTAATGCATTAAATAAAGAAAGTGGAATGTTAGGAATCAGTGGAATTAGTAGTGATGCTCGTGATATTGGTGATGCGTATGAAGCTGGAAATGAACGTGCTATTTTAACAATTAAATTATATGGTGCTCGTGTTGTTGAAACAATCGGTGCATATGCTGCACGTTTAGGACGTGTTGATATGATTACATTCACTGGTGGACTTGGTGAAAATGACGATTTAGTACGTGCTGAAATTTTAAATAATCTTGAAATTTTTGGAATTAAATTAGACCCAGAATTAAACAAGAATCGTTCACTAGGTGATCGTGTAATTACAACAGCAGATTCAAAAATTGAAGCTCGAATCATTTCAACTGATGAAGAATACCAAATTGCAAAAGAAGCGGAAGCGTTTTAATATATCCCCACAAAGGGGATTTTTTTATGGAGGATAAATGTTAAATGTAACTGATTATGATTTTGAGTTACCCGAAGAATTAATAGCTCAATCACCCCTTGAAAATCGTTCGGAATCAAAATTATTGATATTAAATGACGATAACTCAATAGAGCATAAGCATTTTTGTGATATTATTGATTATTTAGACCAAACAGATGTATTAGTACTTAACAATACAAAAGTAATACCAGCACGATTATTTGGAACAAAAGAACAGACAGGTGCGAATATTGAAGTCTTACTTTTAAATGAAACAGAAGCTGATGTTTGGAAATGCCTTGTAAAACCGGCAAAACGCATTAAAATTGGTGATCAAGTTAATTTTGGTGAAGGAAAGTTAATGGCAACATGTATCGGGATTGATGAAGAAGGAATTCGTTATTTAAAAATGGAATATAGTGGAATTTATCTCGAAGTTCTTGATGAACTTGGTACAATGCCACTTCCTCCTTATATTCATGAAAAATTAGCTGATAAAGACCGTTATCAAACAGTTTATTCAAAAGAGCCTGGAAGTGTAGCAGCACCAACGGCGGGCTTACATTTCACACCAGAATTGTTAACTAAAATTGCGGAAAAGAAGATTCAAATTGCCTATGTAACACTTCATGTTGGTTTAGGAACATTCAGACCGGTTTCGGTTGATAACGTTAAAGACCACAAGATGCATAGTGAATACTACGTACTGGATCAAGAAAATGCTGATATTTTAAAGAGAGCAAAACAGGATAATAAACGTATTATTGCTGTCGGTACAACATCAACAAGAACTTTAGAAACAATTTATCGTAAACACGGAGGTTTCTGTGCAGATAGCGGTGATACGGATATCTTTATTTACCCAGGTTATGAATTTAAGGCAATTGATAGCTTGATTACAAATTTTCATTTACCGAAATCAACATTAATGATGTTAATAAGTGCTTTAAAAACAAGAGAAATAATTTTGCAAACTTATCAAGAAGCAATTAAAGAAAAATATCGTTTCTTTAGTTTTGGTGATAGTATGTTTATAAATTTGAAAAAGGAGAAGAAATAATGGCAGTTACATATGAATTAATTTATCAATCGAAAAAATCACGTGCTCGTGTTGGAAAGTTACATACACCACATGGAACAGTTGATACACCGATGTTTATGCCTGTTGGAACACAAGCAACGGTAAAAACCCTTTCACCAGAAGAGGTAAAGCAAACAGGAAGTGGTGTAGTTTTAGCAAACACTTACCATTTATGGTTACGACCTGGTGCTGATATTGTTCAAAAAGCAGGAGGTTTACATAAGTTTATGCAGTATGATGGACCAATGCTTACTGATAGTGGGGGATTTCAGGTATTTAGTTTGTCAAAACTACGAAAAATATCGGAAGAAGGAGTAGAATTTAGATCACATATTGATGGGTCAAAACTATTCTTATCACCAGAAAAGGCAATTGAAATTGAAAATAAATTAGGGGCAGACATCATTATGAGTTTTGATGAATGTATTCCTTATCCAGCAACATATGAGTACGCAAAAGAAAGTATGATGCGTACTTTACGTTGGGCAAAACGTGGAAAAGAAGCACATAAAAATGCTGACACTCAAGCATTATTCGGAATTGTTCAAGGTGGAGAATATCCTGACTTACGTGAATATTGTGCAAAAGAATTAGTAAAAATGGATTTCCCAGGTTATGCAATTGGGGGAACAAGTGTTGGAGAACCTAAAGAAGTATATAAGGAAATGATTGATATGACAATTGACCAATTACCAGTTGATAAACCACGTTATTTAATGGGTGTTGGATCACCAGTATCAATTTTAGAAGCAATCGAACGTGGAATTGATATGTTTGATTGTGTTTTACCAACAAGGATTGCTCGTCATGGTACAGCAATGACAACAACAGGACGTCTAGTGGTAAAAAATGCAAAGTATAAAGAAGATTTTACGCCAGTTGATCATAATTGTGATTGCTATGCTTGTAAAAATTATACACGTGCATATATTCGTCACTTAATTAGTGCAAACGAAGTTTTCGGTCAACGTTTACTTAGTATTCATAATATTCACTTTTTAATTAAACTTGTCAATGATGCAAGAGAAGCAATTAAGCGTGATGAGTTTATCGAGTTTAAGGAAGCGTTTTACCAGCAATACGGAATTGATCCAACATCAAATCGTGGATTTTAATTTTAAAAGGGAGAAATTAGTAATTTCTCTTTTTTTACTTAGAAAAGAAATCGCTTTCCCAGAAAAAAACAAATTTTTTTCAGAAAATGAAAACGTTTGAAACGCCTTGTTTAAGCACTGTTACATCGCTTTCTTAATTTGTAAATTTGTTTTTTTTGTTAAAAACAATCACATTACCCTATACCAATATGTTATACTAGTACTAGATTATGAAAGGGGTTTATATGTCAAAAGTATTTGAATATTTACAAAACATAGGTAAGTCACTTATGGTACCTGTTGCCGTACTACCAGCGGCAGCAATTTTAATGGGTGTAGGTTATTGGATCGACCCATCTGGATGGGGAGAAGGAAGCCGTCTAGCAGCATTTTTAATTAAATCAGGTGCAGCATTAATTGATAACATGGGAATCTTGTTTGCAATTGGTGTTGGTTTTGGATTAAGTAAAGATAAAAATGGTGCAGCAGCACTTTCAGCATTAGTTGGTTGGTTAATCATTCAACAAATCTTAAATCCAGATAACTTAGCACTTATTCAAGGTGTTGCAGCAGAAGATATTCCAGCAGCATTCGGAAAAGTTAACAACCAATTCGTTGGGATTTTAACAGGGGTAGTATCAGCAGCAATGTACAACCGTACGTATCAAGTTGAATTACCACCAGCATTAGCGTTCTTTAGTGGACGTCGTTTATCAGCAATTGTAACAGCAGTTGCAATGTTAGCAGTATCAGGTGTAATGATGATTGTATGGCCAGTAGTATATAATGGATTAGTTTCATTTGGTGAAGCAATTATGAGTATGGGTGCAGTAGGTGCTGGTATTTATGGATTTAGTAACCGTTTATTAATTCCAGTAGGATTACACCACGCATTAAACTCAGTATTCTGGTTTGATGTTGCCGGAATTAACGATATTACAAACTTCTATGCAGAACCAAGTAAAGTTGAAATTGCAGCTTCAATCAAAGAAAACTATACAATTGGTATGTATCAAGCAGGTTTCTTCCCAATTATGATGGGTGGATTACCAGGTGCGGCTCTTGCAATGTATCATGAAGCAAAACCAAGCCAAAAGCAAGCAGTATATGGTTTATTATTAGGGGGAGCAGTAGCTTCATTCTTTACAGGAGTAACTGAACCATTAGAATTCTCATTCATGTTTGCAGCACCAGTATTATACTTTGTGCACGCAGTATTTACAGGAATTTCAGTATTCATTGCCGCTTCATTTGAGTGGATTTCAGGATTTGCATTCAGTGCAGGATTTGTTGATTATTTCTTATCAGCGAAAAACCCAAATGCAACTAACTTCTTTATGTTAATTCCAATGATGATTGCATTCTTCTTATTATACTACTTCACTTTCAGAACAATGATTCGTACAATGAATTTAAAAACTCCTGGACGTGATGAAGAAATGGCAGAAGTTGAAACAAGTACAGAGTCAACTGGAAATAAACACGAAGTTATGGCACAAAGATTATTAACAATCATTGGTGAAGATAACTTAGTATCAATCGATAACTGTGCTACACGTTTACGTTTAGTTGTTAAAGATTCAAAATCAATCGATGAAAGTCAAATTAAATCAGTAGGTGTTCCAGGTGTATTAAAACCATCGGAAACAACGATACAAATTATTGTTGGACCAACAGTAGAATTTGTAGCTGATGAATTAAAAAAATTACATAAGTAAAAAATAAAATGAGTAAATTATTTACTCATTTTTTCTTTGCAAAAGTGATTGGGAAATGGGATGTAAAGGAAATAAGGGCTGCAAATTGCAACCCTTATTTTTTAATTTCAGTGATAGTTTAACAAAATTTAATTTTAAGTTTATTCAGAACTATTTATTATTTATTGCTTTAGCACAGAGAGTACCTTCACTTAAGCATGTTGTTATATTATAACCGCCAGTAAAGGCATTTATGTCAAGAACCTCACCAATAAAGTACAGGTTGGGTTGTAGTTTTGATTCATAAGTTTGTGGATTGATTTCTTTTAGTTTGATTCCACCATTTGTAACAAATGCTGTTTTCCACCCTTTGGTGTCATGAATATTTAGCACAAGTTTGTCATCACTAATTATTTTTCGCATTCGTTTCGGAATATCACAACTAGTAAGGTCAATTGCAATTTTAATCGGATGTTTTTTAAGTTTAGCTTGAATTACATAGTATGAAAAGTGTAGTGCAAGTGGTCCACTAAGTCCAAAGTGAGTAAAAAGTAAATCTTGAGTAAGGGTTTTTTTCTTTTTGTTATTCACAATTATTGTTGCTTTAACATTACGCAGTGAAATTCCTTGTAACTCACGATTTTGGATTAATTCGTCATGTGAAACAAGTGGCGTTTCGCAAGGATTTAAATCAGTAATTGTATGATTGAATTTTTTAGCAATGCGGTAACCATCTCCGGTTGTTCCTAAATGTGAGTAAGTTTTTCCACCAGTAGCAATAATTAGATTTGTGCATGTAAACTTATTATTGATATAGAACTGATTTTCCTCATGATTATAGTCAATTGTTGTAACTTCAAATCCTGTTATAATTTTTTGTTGATTATTATTAATAACTTGCTCAAGCGTTTTAATTATTGATAATGAGTTGTGGTCCTTTGGAAAAACGCGATTATGGTTTTCTTCTACAAGTGGACAACCGTTACCTTCAAAAAATTTGATGATATCAGAACTACTAAAGTTATTTAAAGCAGGATACAGAAATTTGGGATTATGGACAACTGCTTCAAGTAGTTTGTCAACAGGTTTGTTATTAGTTACGTTGCATCTTCCGCCCCCACTAACCTTGATTTTCCCACCAATGTGTTGATTTTTTTCTAAAAGCAGGGTAGTATTTTTTTTTAATTTTGCTGCACACATTAGTCCTGATGGACCTGATCCAACAATGATATTTTGATAATATTGCATCTTTCTCCTTAAACTTAATCTATTATAACATAGTTGTGGTATAATAATAAGGTGATTATCGAATAAGAAAAAGAGGACAGATATAAAATGAAGAATTTTTTAAAGGGAAGCTCAGTTTTAGCACTTGGAGATTTAATAACAAAGTTATTATCAATTATATATTTAATACCATTACAGCACATTAATGCTGAAATACCTTCGTTAATGGCAATGTTATTGATTCCATTTTCATTTGCAATAATTTTCACAACATTAGGAATTAATGTAATTTTAAATGTGGAATTTTTAAAGTATTATAAGAAAGATGCGGATAAATTAAAACAAGTATTAGTAGCCGGAATTGTAATCTTAACATTTTTCTCAACAATTACAATTATTGCAATGTATGGTGGTGCAGAAGCACTAATGAAAAGTGCACTAGGTCCAAATTATATAACAAATGAAAGTTATGAAGAATTAGTAATTGCAACTAAAATTTTGTCAGTAGGGACAGTATTGTATGCGATTGCTGTATATCTGAGATCGCTCTTAACAGCATTTGGTGAGTATAAGGTTATTTCATTAAGTTACGTAACAGAGCAAGTTTTAAAAATAGCATTAATTTTATTTGGAACGTATTATACAGTTGTTATTTTACAATTACCAGTTGGTGTTTCAGCAATTGTTGTAGCACTTGGAATTGTAATATCAATGGCGACAACTCCAGTTTTATATTTATGGAAATTAAAAAAAAGTGGCTATCTACAAATATTTAGTGAAGGAAAACACAGTATTGATTTGAAAATTTATAAAAGAATTTTGTGGACTAGTATCATTTTCTTTTCGAGTTCGATTTATATTTCAGCGTTTGATCAGATTGATTTAATGTTACTTCCTCATTTAGTTGATCCTCAAGAACTGACAAGTATTCAGAGTGAATATTTAACATTATCAATGAAATTTGTGATGATACCAATTCAATTATCAGCAGCCTTTATTTCAGTGATGATTCGTGAAATTCATGTTGATGGTCGTGATAAGAAAGATGATATTAGTAAGATCTTAACAATTGTCATGGTTTATGCAATTATTATGATGCTTGGAGTGTATTCAGCAGGACCTGAAGCATATAATCTGATGTATACAAGTTCATTATATGGTACAATAACATTCCAATCACTGATAATACCATTTTATATTACGCGTAATATGATAAGTGGATACATTGTAACAAATGATGGAAAAGTAACAAGTATTTTATTAAGTGCAGTGATAATTATTGCCCTAAAAGCAGTACTAGATTTATTCTACTTCAATATTTTCGGATTACCCGGGTTAACATATGCATCAATAACAGCAATTATTGTTTCGTTATTAATTTTACTAATTCCAAATCGTGAAATGTTTAATGTTACTCGCAAAACAATATTAGAAAAATCAGGATTAATTTTGAAGGCAATAATCTTATTGGTACTAATGATGAATATTAATCCATTTGTTGATACGTTAGTAGCTAGTACGCTTATTCGTCTAATCTTAAAAGGGGTAACAGTATGTATATTATCAGCACTAGCATTTTATTCTGATTATATTAGACTTAAATCTGGAAGATAAGAATTAATTAGTTTAATTAAAAGGTGATTTAATAAATCATCTTTTTTATCGAAAATGTGGTAAAGTTTAATTATCATTCAAATCATCTATAATATTTATTTTACAACTATCATGTATTGAAGGTAATAATTAATTTAGGACAATATTTTGTAGACTAACTTAGCACATATTTGACACATTGTTATTGTATAATAAATATGATTTGGGAAGAGAAAGGGTTATATGATGATGAAAAGAATGTTTGTTATATTGATTACAGTTATAATTGACAGAAAAGAAGTAAGTACGTGGTAGGAAAAGAATTAATTTTAATTACAAATGGTGAGATTGAAAAGAAAGAAAAAATAGTATTAGAAAAAATAAATTTAAAAATTAACATCGGAGATGTAATCTGGTTAAAGGGAGTAAATAGCAGTGGGAAATCAGTGTTAAGTGATGTATTGATTGGGTTTGATAAAATGTTCTCAGGAAAATTCTCTTCAAAGGTAAATAAACCACTTTATATTACAACAGAATATCCATTTTTCGATGAAGAGAAAGTTAAAAATGTTATTGACTATTATAAGCTTATGTATAAAATTAAAAAAAATAAAATAGAAGAAATAATTGATATTTTAGATTTAAGAATTCATTTAAAAAAAAGAATCAAAGAAATTTCTAGTGGTACAAAACAGAAATTAAAATTAATCCCCCTATTTATTCTAGGTTATGATTTTATTATACTTGATGAAATATTTAAAACATTAGATGTCAATATTAAGAAAATAATTGAAAAACAGATAATAATGCAAATTGAAAATCAGGCAACTGTTGTAATAATTGAGCATAATGAAGAATTGATGATGAACATTAAAATAAATACTATGAGGACTCTTGAATGCAAAAACAAAACCGTAATCGAATTATAATATTTTCCCTTTATATCATTTTAATAGTTTTAGTATCTAAATTAAGTATGCAAGAATTATCTGTAAATACAAATATTAAAAATGAGTTATCACAATTAGACATAATAGTCAACATGGAATGGCTGCTAATTATCTTTACAATATTTGTGGTATCTTTTCAAGTGGTATTTAATGTAAATATAATCCATTTAATATTAAGGGTATTTAAAACTAGAGTTGAAAAACTTGATATATATTTATTAGTTTGTGTATATTTTGTTACTAATGTTTTAATTTACCAAATTAATCTTGATATTTTATTTCTAGTGCTAAGCAATATTATAATTACAATATTGATTGTATATAGGTATACAAAAACAATAAATAAAACATTTTATATAATTTCAATATGTTTAATTTGTGATATACTTATTGCATTTATTTTTAAATGGATAATAAGTTTATGGGGTTTATAAAAGTGTTGAAGAAAATTGGATATTTAATTTCTGTATTTATATCAGGGTCAATTATTTGATGGATACTTAAAAAATTCAAAATAAATAGGAACAATTCTTCTTAGATTATCTGTTTTCTTTTCTCTGCTTATACATCATTACAACATTTAAGTCGTTATTATTAAGGAAGTAAATGAATAAAATAATTTTAGGAATAATCCTTTACACACTTATTGAAGGAGTAGCAGAAATGATGACGAATTATAATTATGAAAATAATAGTGATTTTCAAAAATCATTTCTAGGTATTAATAGAAACAAAAGACGATTAGTAATACAATTTTTAACAATAAAAAATCATTTTGGGCTAATCTTAACACCATTAGTATTATATATATTGATTGTGCTAGTAAATAAAGCATATGTATTATTACCAATACCATTTATAGTATTGGTATTATTTACCATTAATGATAAATACAATTATACTAAATATACGCAAATATTAATTCCAATCTTTGGCGGATATATTATAAATCAAGTTGTTTTAGGTTTGATAATAACGATACTATTGTATTTATTATTATTATATAAAATTGAAGACAAAATTAAGCAAAGGATTATTGAGAATAAATTCATATTATTGATAATAATTATGATAATATTGATTATTCTACGATTTACATTAGATAGCAAAATTATAAACTTTTTGATTAATGGAATAGTACTGGCATACATGATTTATGAAAGTACAATCATATCACTTTTTTTCGAAGAAAATAAAAAGGAAGTTACTATTTCCAAAAATAAAATCAGATTAATGGCGTTAACAAATCAAAAACCATCATTAAAATTTATTAATAAAAAGATAATTGATAAACAAATAAAAGTTAATAGCGTTATTTTACTGTTAATTATAATTGTATTTACAGTCAGTAAATTATATGGAGTGTCACTTTTAATGGTTTTAATTCTGACTAATTTATCAACGATTGATAAATTGATTTACCATACCATTACTGATCGTTCACTTTTTTATCAAAATCCAGCGGTTAGGTTAATATTAGAGAACATTGCTTTTGAGTATGCAATGATAATTTTCTTTTTATCAGCATTAATTAGCCGTACAACTGATAATTTGATTGATGATGAATTAATTCAAAGAGCTTTAGCAATTCAAGAATATTCGATGTACTTATTCATTATTTGGTTAATTATCGGGTTCATAATTATTTTGATTTATTTTTATCGATTTAAAAAAGCGTTTAAATTACAAGCAAATTATTGATAAAGAAGAAAATAGTAAGGGTAATTTAATAGTATATAAAAAAGCACTAAGCAGATAAACATGAACTGAACCCACAAAAGTGGAATAAGAAATAAAAAAGCTTAAATATACATTA
>CAZFWW010000011.1:0-23697 GCA_964522645.1 uncultured Mycoplasmatales bacterium | reverse complement strand
TACCAACTGATTTAATTGCTACAGCAAATACGGCAAATTGAACAAGTGCTCCTAAAATATCCGGAAGTGCTGCTTGAAGTCCTTCAGCATGCATAACATTTTCCATGTAGTATAGATACATATTATAGTATACTGCTGCTACCCCATTTACTAAGAAAATTGTAACAAAATACGTAAAGAAACTTCTTGAACGACCAACACCTTTAACCGTTGAAATCATTTCACCAAATGTAACTACTTCTTCCTTTTCATTTCCAACAACTAAGTCTTTTCTTATTCCTTTTAATGACAATACAGATAAAATAAATCCAACGATTACACACGCTAAAAAGACCATGGTAATCTCTTCTTTACTATAACCACCAGTAAACATTAAAACTGGAACTAAACTATTAATTGCCGCTGGAATAAATCCAAGGTAATTTCTGTATGCTGATATTTCTGTTCGATCTTTTGTTTTTGTTGCCGTATTTAAAATATATGCTAAGTAATTCATTAAGAAGATTATTTTAACAAAGTCATACATAATCATAATTACTAATAACACCATAAACACTACACCATCAGTCCAACTACGTTGCATAAATAAAAGTGATGCTGCTAAAATTGCTATTATGGGAATTGATATTTTAATTACTCTTGTATATTGACTTAACTTATCAGTGATAATTCCACTAAGAATATTAATGAAAATTGTCGTAATTGCTAATACTGATAACACACGACCAAAAATTGCCGGATTAAAACCTAAAACATCTGTAAAATACTTCATCAATCCAACATCGATTGAAGACATTAATGCGACTGAAATTCCTAATAATGCTATCATCAGCTTATCTTTTCTTTTCAATTGACTCATTTTTTTCACCCTATAACTATTTCCTATTTTGAAATAATTATATTTCCTTTCTAATTTTTCACCTAATTTTATTCATACTCTTTTTTAAATTCTTCAATATTAATGACCGTTCCACGAACACGAGATTCTTCAGCAGCAAAAGCCATTAAATGGGATTGGATTGAATCAGATACTGTTGTTTTACTTTGTTCTGTTTGATTTAAACTATTAATCATACCAACAGTAAAATAATAATCCGCACCTCCATGTCCATAAATCAAACTTTTAAAATCGCCAAAAGAGTGAACTCTAATTTTTTTAGTAATTCCTCGATTAATCCCCAGAAAATTATAAACTTCCCCTAACATTTTACTTCGCAATTTAAATTTTGTTACTTCTATTACTTTTTCATTAGCACGAATTGTTCCCTTTTCACACATTATCTTAACAGTTCGACTACTTTCTCTTGTAAAAGCATTTAAATTAAATGTACAACTAACACCATTTTCAAATTCAATAATTGTTGACTGATGATCACAAACATCATTACCCGCTTTAAACACACACGTTCCATAATGAGTTGACTCTAGCCCCTCTTGAATTGCCTCTTTAGTATATTTATTATTTGTAAATATTTGTGGAGAATAACCCCCTTCTTTTGTATAAACTTGCATCCCATCATAAGGACACTGCTCACGCACTTTACACTCAAGACAACGCTCAGCACTCCCCTCTGGAGCATGCTCTTGATTAAAGAAACCAATTCCACCAAACGAACTAACCTTCTTTGCTTTACTACCAACTAACCAATACAATAAATCATAATCATGACATGTTTTTGTCAGTGAAATTGGACCACTTGTTGCCTTATTTCGCCATGCTCCACGTACAAAACTATGAGACATATGATAGTGACCAATGTTTTCATTATGTTGGATGGTTACAATATTACCAAGTTCTCCTTTATCAAGTTCACGCTTAATTTTGTTCCACATACTATGATAACGTAAAACATGACATACAATTACTTTTGCTCCGCACTCTTTTGCCTTTTTCTCAATTTCCAACGTTTCTTTAAGATCATTTGAAATTGGTTTTTCTAATACAATATCATAGCCACATTCAAGGGCTTTCATACACTGATGATAATGATCCTTATCTTGAGAAGCAATTACTACCGCATCACAAATTTTTCCTTGATTAAAAAAATCCTCATCACTTGCAAAAGCATATTTTGGTTCAATTGCAAAACGCTCCATCATTTCTTGTCTTTTTTCAAGAACTGGATCAACTACTGCAACAAAATCGGCATTTAACTTTTCCTTATATGTAATTTGAGCATACACATCTTTACCACGACATCCAGCTCCAACTAACGCTAACTTTAACCTTTGCATTAAACATCACCCTTTCTGTCCAACTCAATATAATACAATTTACCGGCTGTTACACACCACGTAAATATTCCAGAATTTTCTGTTACAGCAACTTGTTTATTATCTTCAAATATTTGGATTGGAAAATCACTTAAAACCTTGACATCTCCACAAGTTTTAGGAACAATTTTAGCTCTTACTAACTGATTGTTTTCCCAAGTTAAATCAACAGTAAATCCACCCCTCGCTTTTAATCCTTTCACATAACCTTTTTTCCACTCTAAAGGTAATGCAGGTAATAATTCCAAATAACCACGATGACTTTGAATTAACATCTCGGCAATTCCGGCGGTAGCTCCAAAGTTACTATCAATTTGGAAGACACCCTTTTTACTAAATGGGAGTGGTGATAACTTATGCTTTCCTAATAAATTTGAATAAGAACACGCATTAATTAAATAATCCAAATAGTCATATGCTTTCTGTCCTTCGTGTAAGCGGGCATAAAGATTAGTATTCCACGCTAGAGACCAACCTGTCCAACCTTTTCCACCCTTTTCTCTTCGTTTTAAACTAACACGACAAGCATTTTCGATTTCAGGACTTGTGAAACGCTGAATTGTATCTCCAGGATAAAGACCAATTAAATGTGATAAGTGTCGATGACTCATAAAGATTTCACGATAATCTTTTGACCATTCTAACAACTGATTTTTTGAACCAATTTTATATGGAGTAATTCGCTTAATAACATCTTTTAGCTGTTGATTAAATTCATCTTCTAAGCCAATTACCGATCTTGCTTCTAAAATATTTGTAAATAATTGATGAATTAACGTTAAATCCATTGTACTTGCTTCACTTGATTTACAACTTGAAAATCCTTTTAAGAACACATTCTCCGGTGATGTTGATGGAGAAGTGATTAATTGATTTTCAGTTGTTTCTACTAAAAAGTCTAAACAAAATTGAGCTGCTGACTCCATTAGTGGTAATGCCTTATCTCGTAAAAACTCTTGATCTAATGTAAAACGATAATGTTCCCATAAATGAAGTGTTAACCACGGACCTGCCATTGGCCAAAACGCAAAATTAGCAGCCCCCTTTGAAGCTAATGGTTGACGCCAAAGATCACTATTGTGATTTGCCGCAAAGCCACGACATCCGTACGACTTTGCAACACTAACACCACTTTGACTAAGTTGCTCAATCAACATAAATAATGGATGATGACATTCTCCAAGACCACAGACCTCAGCTGGCCAATAATTCATTTCCGTATTTATGTTTAAAGTATAATTACTACCCCATGGTGGGATTTTCCGATCATTCCAAACTCCTTGTAAATTTGCTGGTTGCGAACCAATTCTTGAAGAAGCAATCATTAAGTATCGTCCTAGATCAAATAGTTGTTCAAATTGTTTATTTTCAGTACCTAAACTTAATTCAACCCGATTAAATAACGGTTGGTAATCTGCCAAGTGTAACTTTAATAATTCAGCATACTCCTTTGTTAAAAGTGGTCTTAAAATTGCTTCACACTTAGATTTTGCACTCTTATTATCACTTCCAGGTTGATTAAAAGGATCAATATAATCAGTTGCAAGTGCAATATACACAATCAGTTCAGTTGCTTTTGTTATTTCTAACTGCTTTTGGGTTGTCTTAATCTGTCCATTACACGTTTGAATTCTTACTTGACCGTAATAAGATACTGCCGGTTTTTCCAAATCATATAAGGTTGGTTCTTTACTTAAATCGTAAATTGGATCTTGATGATATGGGGCTTTCCCGTGAATGATTAGGCTACTTTCACTTGTTGAAATCTCACTATGTTCTAATTGCGATTCTAATTCAAGTACTAGAGTCATTGGTAAATTAGAAGTGATTTTTAAAGCAATAATATTATCTGGATAAGATGCAATTACTTCCTTTTTATACCACTGGTCACCACTGAAAAATGCTGATGTTACTGTTGCCGAATTAAAATCAAGTTTTCTATGATAATCACTAACATTATTCACATTACTTATATTTAACTTAAGTCGAGCAAACGGTAAATACGTTTGACTCCAACGACCAACAAGTTCTTTTTCAATTACTTTATCAGCAGCTTTATTTTTCCCATCTTCTAACAAGGTTCTTGCTTTTTCTAATGCTTCTCTTTTATCAACTACTGTTTTGTCAAGTGGCATTCCTGACCAAAGAGTATCTTCATTTAATGATAAGATTTCGGCATCTGCTTCCCCCCATAACATTGCTCCACAACGACCATTACCAACAGGATATCCTTCTTCCCAGGTTGTAGCACATGTCCTAGATGTTAATTCCTTACTCATTTGTTGCTCCTTTCTAATCATTTTCTACTTTACTTTGTAACCATCATATCCTTGCGAAAAATACTTTTGTTCAAGAGTTTGATTTGTCACAATAAAAGTTTGACGCTCTTGTGCTGTTTGCATTCCGTGACGAGTTTTGTAACCTCCATGATCAGATGTAATAATAAATAACCATTCTTCATCCTCATAAGTTGCTCTTTGTTTTACTGTTTGAAATAACTCTGATGTTAACATATCAACGTTTTTTACTGAATTAGTATATTTCGGATTAGTATTACCAAATCCCGTTGTATGTCCATTATAATCAACATCTTCATAAATTGCAAACACAACATCCTTTTCATTAGTTTTTAAAAGATTAACTAAATAATTATGAGTTTCTAAATCCGAATCTAACTGTACATAATCAAGTGGTAAATCACCAATTTGGTCAATTTCTGTCTTATATGTTTTAGTAAAATGATCATCCCAACGAGCAACAAAAGTACTCGGATAACCTGCTTTGGCTAAAGTATATATAAATGTATGTTCATTTTGGTCTAAAGTGTCATCATTTGTTACCACACCATTTTCAATTCCCCACTTTCCAGTAAGGATTGCTGCCCAACCTGGTGCTGTTGATGTTTCTTGTTCGGTTTCACCTTTTTTAAATCCACCACTATACGCAAGGTATGCTCCGCCACCATCGCTTAACAGTTCGTTTACTCCACTAAAATATTGATTTGGATTATAACCACTAATTTCCAGTCCCATATCAACTACATTTGCAATACTCTCTGCATTAGCACCGTCCCAACCAACAACTAATACTTTCTTATCTTTTGGTGATTTACTTTCCATAAAGTCCATTACCATTTTATTTACTTCCGTTTGTGCAATACTCGTTTCAAGTTCATTTTTCCATGTAGGCATTTCATTTAAATGATTTAAATAATTTGTTTGCGTACATCCCGTTAAAACTAATACAATAAATAATATTCCCAGTAACCTTTTCATTAGTCTTCTCCTTACTTATTCATTTCTTTAAAACGTTTATGAATTTTATCCATACGTCGACGATAACTAATTTCTTGAAGTCGAGCTTTAAACCATGGAATATCTGCATCATTTAATTTTGTATAAGTAATTTTTTGTTGTTCAAGTAAATCTAAACATAAGGTTAAACGTTTGTGAAAATCTTGATAATCACGTGAATTTCGTTTTGTCCAACCAACTTCAGCAAGTGCATGCATTCGTGGATATACCATTTGTTCAAATGTCGCTTCATCACGAATAAACTCTGTCCAAACAGCTCCTTCAATCCCTTTAATGTTATCTTTTGACCACTGATCAAAATACGGAGCGAAATTATATACTTTCTTTAATGGCGTTACACAATATGGATAATCAAAATAGACATGGGCTGTATCAGAAATAATCATTTCTCGACCTTCATTTAGTGCTTTTTTACTATTTTTCTTTTTACTTCCATCATACCAGTGTTGGATTACTAAACGTTCATCTAAGTTAGCAGCATGTAAATTTTCATTCCAACCAACCACTTTTTTCGCTTTTTCATCCATTAAATACTGGAAAATACGGTTCATAAAGTATCCTTGTAATTCTTCTGAATTATTTAAATTTTCTTCTTTTATTTTCTGTTGACAATGTGGACATTCATCCCAACGATCTTTACGCGCCTCATCACCACCTAAATGAATATATTCATATGGGAATAAAGCACAAACTTCATCAAGAACATCTTTTACAAATTCATAAGTTGTTTCTTTTCCCCCACAAGCAATTGTTTTAAAAACCCCAAAATGCTCTGGTACTTCCATTTCTTCATCAGTACACCCAATGTGAGGATATGCACTTAAAACTGCACTAAAGTGTCCTGGCATATCAATTTCAGGCATTACTTCAATTGATCTTGCTTTAGCATAGGCAATTATTTCTTTGATTTCGCTCTCAAGATAATGGTCTTTACCTGCTGTTAATTTTGGATACTTCTTAATTGGTACTCGCCAACCTTGATCGTCAGTTAAATGCCAATGAAAAACATTTAATTTTAATAATGCCATTTGGTCTAAAACTTTTTTGATAACTGGTACTGGATAAAATGTACGACTTGAATCAAATAGTAATCCACGCCATAAATACCTTGGACTGTCATTTAACTCCATACAAGGTAGTTTTGCTGTGTTTTTATGTTCTGCTAATAGTTGAATCAAACTTTGAAATGCATAAAATACTCCTGCATGATTTGCACTTGAAATCACTATTTTATTACTTTCAACAACTAATCTATAACTTCCCACTTTTGAATTATTGTCATCACCTTTCTTGATTTCAATGACAACGTGTGGCTCCTCGGTTTCACCTGTAACTACTTTAAAATCTAAAAGTGTTGCAAATTGAGCCCTTAATACTTCCATCATTTCTTGATTATTGTTTAAATAATCACGAATTAAGAATCGATTATTAATTTCTAAAAAACCTGGCAATGATTTAATTTCACTTGGTTTTGGTATCATCTTTACTCCTTACTTTATAAACTTAAACTTTCTTTTTTAATAACTTCTATCGTGGCTTGAACTTGTCCAAAACGTTCAGAATTAATGGTAATTTTACTCATTTCGGAAATTCCGGTTGTTTTCACCCAAAAACCAATTGAACCACCAATTAACGATAAGTTCTTTGGTCCAATTACTTCAATTCCGGCTGTTGTCTCAACTATAAAACTATCACTTGCGTATGCACAATGCTCACCAAACTCATCAACTAAATTTACTACTGCACGCACAGTATCAAAAGTTTCTGCTTCAACTAACGTTTTTTGGTCAACCGTTAATACTAATTTTGGCTTAAATACTTGAGATTTATTTTTAATAATTACACATTCACCATCTTTATATCCTTCAAATCGATACTCTGTTGAAGCTGAACCCCAACCTCCAAAGTATTTTGTGTATAAATCTGATGCATCTTGCATATTCATTTTATATTTAAAGAATAAACGTCCCATTTTTAACATATCCAGAAACGGTAAATTTTCTCCTTCACTATCAACTTTCGTTAGTAACTTTTTAATTGTTTTCGCATCTTTATCCGTAAATTTTTCATTTTCAGCAATTTGATTACCAATAAAATCATCAATAATAATTGGTGGGTGATTAACTCCTTTGTATAAATCTTTTCGAGGATAAAAGTCTTTTATGTATGTTCCATTAATATACATTTTAACATAGTCACAATTACTAAGAACTACTACTTCTCCACGAATTGACTTATCCATATCACCATTATCCATTGAACTAATTACTTCCATTACTGGCTCTTTTTTCCCCTCAGCACTATATACTGCTGCCGCATACTTTGGAATACGATACATGTCTAGTACACCGTGATAACAAATTTTATCGCCACTTCCAAACTCTTGGTGAGTATTATAATCCGCCATACACCAACCAATTGCCCCAGAAATTTCTGAATCTTCCATCATCTGATTAACTACACGTAAATGTCTTAGTGCATGTTCAACACGACGGGCTTGTGGATCAAAGCGCTTTGTCGGAAACATGTGTCCATTATATTCTGTTACTAAATATGGAACTTTCGCTTTGGCAATTTTTTTTCTCGAATCCAAGATGACCGCTCCACCTTCATGGACAAAATCATTATATGTATAAACATCTTCAAGCATATTACTTCCACCAATACAGCGAACACCTCCTGTAGGACGAGAAGCATCCATTTTCCTAGCTAAAGCATTGGTTTTTGCGTATAACTCATCTTCATCTTGTGATTCGTTTATTCGGACACCCCAAATAAATATTGATGGGTGGTTCCAATCTTTTTTAATCATTTCCTCAACATTTTGCAGGGTTAAATCCCACCATTTTCCTTCAGCACCAATATGTTGCCATCCCGGAATTTCATCAAAAACCAACAAACCAATTTCATCACAACGATTCAAAAAGTGATCTGATGGTGGATAGTGTGAGGAACGAACAACATTAAGTCCTAACTCATTTTTTAAAATATCAGCATCAGCATATTGGGCACTTTTTGGCATTGCATATCCTACATATGGAAATGATTGGTGACGATTTAGTCCTCGAAGTTTAATTAACTTACCATTTAAATAAAAACCATCAACCTTATATTCAACTTCCCTAAATCCAGTGCGAATATGATATGTATCACTGATATTATCAACTTTTAAACTAATTTCAATATCATATAGATTTGGATGGTCAATATCCCATAACAATACTGGTTGATTTAAGGTAAACTTAGTCTTAATTTGTTCATCTACATTCCCACTAAGTTTAAGCGTTCTTTCCTTAGTAGTAACAATACCATCGTCATTTTTAATTGTTACCTCTAAAGCACATTCGTTAACTTTAGCATGATTTTTAACAAATAAATCTAATTCTACTTCTTTATCCTGCTTCAAAACATTTTTAGTAATTACATGACAATTTTCAATGTATATCATATCTTTTTCTTCTAACCAAACTTCACGATAAATTCCACCATATGTTAAATAATCAACAACAAAACCAAATGGTGGAACATGAGGATCTTCTTTTGCATCAACATATACTGTTAAAACGCAATCTTCACCACTTGTAATTTCATCTGTAATATCAAAAGCAAATGGCGTATAACCACCTTGATGTTCACCAATATAATTACCATTAATGTAAACTTTAGCTTGAACCATTACACCATCAAAATGGAGAATCCATCTCTTATTTTCAGTTGTTTTTGGTATACTAATAACCTTACGATAACAACTCTCAATTTGATAATCTTTTTCATCAAAGTAATTATAAGGTAGTTCCACATTACTATGGGGAATCTTTACCGCCTCCCATGACGTATGATCATAGGTTTTTGTTGTGAATTCTGGTTGAAATTCTGGTATATAAAACCAATCAAAGTTTAAATTATAGCGTTTACTCATTTTCTCCTCCAATGTCAATTCGACTCATTAATTCCATTATTTCTTGTTCTTTTTCTGTTAATTTCAAACGAAGTTCTTTGTTTTCCAAAAGTAATTCGTTATCATTAAAATCATTTGCTACTGGCATGTTAACTACTGGTGTGATACTTTTATTTGCTTCGATTAAATGATACTCTTCTACGAGTGGTGACTTCTTTCTGGCAATTGAACTAAGTTCGATTTTTACCGGTTTTAAACCTTTGGCAAATGCCGTTACTTTTATTTTTCCTGGAGTAAGCGTTGACCTAATATATGCACTAGCAGTTCCAAATGCTGGAGTTACATATCCCTTGTCTTCACTAACTAACGTTCCTTCTCCTTCAACTGTAATGTGAATTTTCTCTTCTGCTAAAACTTTTTTAATTCCTTTTTGGTCAACAAGTTCAATTCGAACAGGCATTATATCACTACCATCAGCGATTAGTGGTACTGATAAATCATCTACATAAGCGGTTAATCCACTTAAGCGTTCAGGATATCGTTTTTCAGTTGTGCAAACTTTTTTACCAGCACTAATTCCTGTTGCCACCATCTTAATTTTATTTGTTTTTGAACGATAATTAGTTGCAATATCACTAAAGTCAAAAACATTGGGAAAAACAGTTGGTTCTACTACAATACCCGATTTTGTTTGATACTTTTTAACCGCAAGGGTCTTATCATAATCAAGATAACGCAAGCGTACCTCATCACAATTACATAAAACAACAACATCTTGATCCGAAATTTGAGTTAACTCGTGTAAAATGTGAACTTGAGGTTGGTTAAGTTGTTGACACTTATAAAGATAATATGAATATTTTGCTAAACGCTCTTGATCAAGTAATCCACCGTAAAATGGCTCAGGATGATAACCACGTTGATGATCAATTCCACACCAAAGAGTTGCTCCAATTTGACCTGAGTCACTCTCGATTAATGTTTTTAAATATTTAGTATGTGTGAACATTTGTTGTAGTAGTGCCTTTTCTCCCCATGATCTTCGTACTCGATTTTGAGCATTTTGACTATGCCAGCCATCAACTTCCGGTCCATCACCATATTCACGATAAAATGTACATTTTTCTTTAGTTTTCTTTGTACCCGTAAATAATAAATCTAATTTTGCTTTTCTTCCAACAACCATATCACCGGCTGTAATTGTTGATGTGAATGGTAATTCATTATGAACAAGTTGATGCTGTTTTTTGACCAAACTAACTGGCTGCATTAATGTTTCATTTAGACAGATTTCCCAAAATAAAACTGAGGGACGATTTTTATTACACCTTAACATAATTTGCGTATCACGTAGTACTCGCTCACTAAATTTTTTATTGAAAAAATTATAATATTGCCAACCTGGATTTGCAACACTTACTAAAATTCCTAATTGATCACATGCATCCATGAATGATGGAGCCATTGGATAATGAGCAGCACGAATAATTTGTACGCCGGCATTTTTTAATAATAATGCATCACGAATTTGTCCTGAATCACTTAAAGCATTACCAACAAGTGCATAATCTTGATGGCGATTTACACCATTTAATTTACTCGTTAATAATTTATTATTCATTATCAGTCCTTGTTCATTATCAAGTTTAAATGTTCGCACTCCAAACTTCAAACGCATACTATCTTGAAGTTGCTTTTCTTCATCATTAATGGTGATTATAAGTTCATATAAACTCGGATTATCTACTGTCCAAACTTGTGGTTCGGTAATTGTAAACTCATGTGTTAAAACCGTTGATGCCTTAGCATTTATTTGCCCAGATAATGAAAACTTATTAACTAGCCTTTTTTCATTATCAATAACTTCAATTTGAGCTTCAATTCTTTTAGGTTCTAAATATTCATTTTTAACTTCCACTTGGAAATCAATAATCCCTGTATTTTCTTCCAATTTTTTGGTTGCTACACGTGCACCACCTGTTGTTGTTTTTTCTGTCGGTAATGGAATGTGAATTAAATTTCTCCGAATTAAATAAACATTACGATAAATTCCACCCAAATAAGCAAAATCAAGACTGTTTTGAGGCTTACCTGGAGGAAAACTCTTATCATCACGATTATCAACACCGAGTGTTAAAATGTGTTTACCAGCTTTGAGTTGTTTTGGTTTAATCTCAATATGAAATGGTGTATAGCCACCAAAATGCTCACCAACCAATATACCATCAAGATAAACTTCACATTTACCCATTACTCCTTCAAAATAGAAGGTTAAATGGTCATTTAATAATTGGTCAATATTAAATTCTTTACGATACCAAACTTTACCTTGTTTATTACGCATTCCACTTAAATTCACTTCAGGTTCATCAATACTATGAGGTAAATGAACAATTACGGACTCCTCAGTCCAATCACTCATCATTTCTGCTCCAACTACATCAAAACTATAGTACTGCCAACCACAATTAAAATTAATTACTTCTCGCCCTAGACTGTTTTCAGGATAAAATCCAGCTACACTTTTCTCGATTTTCATTATTCACCCTCGACTTTCGTATTTTCACACCATTTTGTTGTTACTGATAATGTTCCTGCTTCTTTTTCATTACCACTAACCTCTAATCCACTAACTGATTTAAAATACAAATCTGTTTTTGTTTCACTACCTTTAAACACGTTATTCGTGATTTTCAAATTGTGATGAACGCTACCAGCATTATGCTTATTTTCAGGACAAATACAAATTGTTGGAGAACCACAATCTTCAAATATATTCTCAGTAATTGTTACATCGTTTACTGCACCAGATTCATACCAACTTGAAGCATCATTAGCAATTAAAATTCCACTCATTTTTGTTTTAACAAATTGATTACCCTTAATTACAGCTTTTTTCCCATTTGTTAATAATACTCCTCGAGTTGGAACTTGAGAAAATACATTATCAACAATTGAAACTTCGGTTTTTTCTGATAAATTATCAACAACTGTATTTGGTTCTAACTTAGTAATTGGTTCAAATAATTCTATTGTATATTCACGCTCACTTTTTTGAATACAATCTTTAACAATGTATTTACCGTAAATTTGTAACGACTTACTCATAACCAGGGCAATTTGATCCCCCATTTTATAAGGTGTAAACCCATATGTTTGCGGATGCATATAGCGTACTTTTAAAGTACGAGAATTAATTTGGCTAATTACTTTTAAGTGCGTTCCGTGAATATTCACACAATCATCATGTGCTCCCGCAAAATAACAACCATCAATTACTACTTGACCTGAGCAACCTGAAAGATGTAGAAAATCAGCAAAGGCAGCACATGTTCGTCTACTACTTGGATCCGGTTTAAATTGTAAATTCTTAAATTTTAGATGTTTTGATTGTTGAGCAACAACGCCTAAACCATGCATAAAATTAAAATTAATCTTTTCAAACACAACATCTGTTGCGTGATTGATCCAAGCACCAACTTGATCCCGAATGCTATCTCTAACTTGAAAAACATCATTTATTTCGTATTTTTTGGAACTAACCAAAAACGGAAACTTAACCCGTAATATTCCTTGATCTAGTTTTTGGATTGAATAGGCTAATGTTAGTGGATTAAATATTCGTTTGCAACTTTTATTAATAGCTGAATATTGAACACATAAATTTCCTTTTGATTGCCAATTATGACCATACCAATCAATTTTTCGCCCTTTAAGTTTGTACCAACTATCACTATGAATACGAATATCAAGATAATTCCACCCTCGATTAATTAATGTAAATTCTGATACCGTTGGACGTTCATAGTCAATTGTTAAATTACGAATCGTGACATGCTTTGAATTTTGGACAACAATTTCCGTCATTTTACCTTGAATAATAAATTTTGAACCATTACCATCAATTATTAAATTTTCGTGACCATCAATTAATAACGCTACTGTCTTTTTCACATCAGCATTTTCTTTTTCGGAAGTTGTATTACTAATATAGGCCTTGATTTGTGGTGCTTCATGATAATTTAAGTAATAAATTCCTTTTTCAAATAATAAAGTACAAGGCTCATTTTTGGCTTTGATTTCTACTAACATTTGATTAATTACTTGACATTGATCGGTTAAACAATCTGGTTTAATCCCATAGTCTTGAGCATGAATAATCATTTTACACTCCTTTTAGTGGTTTAATTAATACCATTTGTCCTGGACTTAAACTTAAATTTAATTGTCCAGATGTTACTTCTTTGATGACAACATCTGAATTTACACCGACAGTTGTTAATTCAACCTGAATTACATCTGACCATGATTTTGGTAAATTCCACATTTGATTAATATAACCCTTTTGACTATACGCATACAAGTGTTTTTCGGGATTATGAATATTTGGAACCAATACATCTTTACCGCGTTTGATTACCCAGTGACCGTCAGTAATCAAGTGCTCTTTTGCATAAGAAACAATTCCCTCAGAAAAAACTGCTCTTTTTTCTTTACCACTTCCAACAATTTCTAAACGCTCTAATTGATTTAAATAAAAATACGGTAAACTGTCTACACAAAATTTGTGAATAAAACGCTCGCGCCAAGCCGGGTCTTCAGTTCGCGTTTTTGGTAACATCCAAAGTTCTTCACCGTGAATATTTTTTCCAAACATACGATGTAAGTGTTTTTTATACTTCTTGTATTTGCGATTAGGCTTTCCACCAGTAAGAAGACTTGCAGGACGTTCTAAATAATCCTTTTCACTTTGATTTATCCACCAAACCATTGGAATTAGACCAATTAAATCAACATCACCCAGTTCATCGTAAAGAAATTCACTTGTCACATCAATGCCTAAATCACGCCAGTAACGAATCATTTTTCGACGATATTCCTGTTCCTTTGCAATTGAAATCTTGTGTCCACGACTTGAACGACAGAAAAAGGCATCAATGTGGACAGTTCCTGCTGTTTGCAAATCAAGCATTGCAACTAAATTATCAATTCGTTTTTGAGCAAAACCACTTTCCCATTCGTGAGTATAATTAATTTGGTAAGCCATTCGCCCATTCCATTTCCCCGTTTTACGTAATTGACCGAAAATGCGTTTTGAAATCAAGTCATTTTCAACATATGTTTGCCAAAGGGGACTAATTGGATATGCATCGGTCATATTAATGTGTAAACTAACAGTTGTATTATAATTACGCGCTTCTTTCATCAACCATCGTAAACTCTCAAGACCATTTTCGTCTTCATCACGTTTTAATTCCTCATTAACAACCGACCAATCCGGGTAACTATCATCATGACCGGCGAACTGCCAACCAACTAAATAGATAATTTTCGGAACTCCTTTGGTAATTTCATCCAACCCAATAATTCGCTCCATTGCCTGAGAGAACGTACAACCTATTTCAGATTTACCATTTTTGTCAGGTATTGATAAAAACATCTTTAAAACTAACGACTGGTGATATTGATGAATATATGGTCTTTCTGGTTGTTTTGTTATCTTCCAATCATAATAGTCACCTGATATTTTTTTTCGATCCATTTCTCCTCCATATTCTTTGATTATTAACTTATACTTGTTTCAAAGTGAATATATAACTATTATAATCACCTTTAATTGTTGGGATTACTAACCCAACTTCCATTAAATAACTTCCCTTATACTGCTTATTTGTTTCCTTAACCAAATATGTAGCCTTTGGTTCAAGCCCTTTACACATCATTTTAACAATTTGGGCATTAGGTTTAACAAGTGGTTGATAATATCCTAAGACGGCTTTATTTTGATTTTTACTAACCATCATCCATGCACATGCATCAGTGGTAAAGGGGTTAACTATACGATAAAAGTCTCCATGATGTAAAATGTGACGAATTTCTTTATAGTAAGTAACTTGCTGTTCAATTGCTAACGCTGTTTCATCATCAATTGCTGTCAAATCAATTTCATAACCAAGGTTACCAAAATATGCTACATCTCCACGCATTTTCATTAAAGGACTACGGAACACTTGATGATTTGGAACATCGGAAACGTGAGCACCCATAAATATTAATGGATAAACTAAACTCGTTCCGTATTGAATTTTTAAACGCTCAACCGCATCGCTATCATCACTTGTCCATGCTTGGGGCATATATTGGAACATTCCAGGGTCAAAACGACCACCACCTCCTGAACATGATTCAAATAATACATGCGGATGTTTTTTCGTAATTGTATCTAAAACTCGATAAAGTCCTAGTACATAACGATGTTGTAATTCACCCTTTTGTTCACTCGCTAAACAAGCTGATCCCATTTCTGTTAGGGGACGGTTCATATCCCATTTAACATAATTTATTTTATTTTCGCTAAGTAATTTATCCATAAAGCCAATTATGTAATCTTGAACTTCTGTACGTGATAAATCAAGTACTAATTGTTGTCTTGCTTCCGTTCGGGGACGATTTTGGATATGCACGCACCAATCAGGATGTTTTTGGTACAGTTCACTGTTTGGCGAAACCATTTCTGGTTCAACCCATAAACCAAAACCAATTCCTAAATTAGTAATTTCTTCACTAAGTGCTTTCATCCCTTCAGGAATCTTTCGCTCATCAACAAACCAATCACCAAGTGATGAATCATCGTTATCTCTTTTGCCAAACCATCCATCATCTAAAACGAATTGTTCCATCCCTAATTTCTTTCCGGCTTTGGCAATTTCAACTAGTTTTTCCGATGTAAAATCAAAGTATGTTGCTTCCCAGTTATTAATTAATACTGGTCGTTCTTTATCTTTAAAAGTTGATTTAACTAAATGGTTTCGATATAAATCGTGATAAGTTCTTGACATTTTTCCAAGTCCTTGATCGGAGAAAACTAAAATACATTCAGGACTTTGAAATGTTGCACCAGGGGTTAATTTCCAGCTAAATTGAAAATCATTAATTCCCATCATCACCCTTGCCGTTTCAAATTGATCAACTTCAACTAAACCTTTAAAACTCCCACTATAAACTAAACTTGCTCCATAAACATGGCCACTATCCTCAGTGCAATCAGGGGCTGCTAGGGCAATAAATGGATTATGTTGGTGAGAACTAACGCCACGCTTACTCTCGACAGCCTGAATCCCATTAATTAATTTTGTTCTTTCAATATGGCGTTCTTTACCCCATCCTCCATATAAGTGGATAAAATCAAAATCAGATGTTGGCAAATCAAAACTAAAACTTGCTACTTTTCTTAGTGTAATTGGATTTATTCCGTTATTCACAAACTTAGTTGACCTTGATAAAACGCTTAAATGATTAAAGATTGTGTAACTTAAAACAACTTGTACTTTGGTTAATGCATCTTCCATCACAATTTCTAAACTTGTTAACTCTTCATTTGCTCCTATTACTCCCGGTAATCCTGTAAGTGGAGTTTTACCCGAAAATATTTTGTAATCTACTACCCGAAAATCAGCAACAAAATCACCACCATTATCCGTAATTTCAAAAGCTGGTGTTCGAAAATCTGATGTTCCAAACCCAGGATATTCTTGTGGTAAGTGATCTAAAGAAAAAGTCAAATCCGAAATATCTGGTGTTGGTGAAAATGCTACTCGTTCTCTTAATTCCAATTCAAACTCACCTTCAATTAAATCAATTCGTTTTCCGTAATATAAATGAGCAAGATAATTATCCTTAACTATCTGCATCACATAACTCATTTGTTCATTATAAAGGTGAAATATCTTATTATTTTCATAGTATATTATTGGCATTTTGTCCTCCCATAGCCTTAAAATCTTTTATTAATCTAACAACTTTTACGTTTTACAATTCGAGTTGGTACAAGAATTGTAATTGGCGATTTTTCTGCTTGTTCTGCAACCTTTTTAACTAACAATACTGCTTCTATTCCCATTTGTAATTGGGGAATATCAACTGTTGTTAGTGAAGGAACCATATATTTTGCAACCGGAATATTATTAATTCCAATTATCATTATATCTTCTCCAACCTTTAAGCCATTGTTATATGCAGCTTTATTCGCCCCAATTGCGATTAAATCATTTCCACAAATTAACGTTTTTGGTAAATTATTTTCTTGATACATCTGCTCAAACATTGAAAACCCTGATTCTACTGTAAACTCTCCTTCAATTAAATACTGCTCAGGGTGTGCAAAATCATTTAATTTATATTGCTTTTTAAAGGCAGTAATTCGTGGATCTTCATAACGGATATCACCGACATACTCAACACCAATTAGCATTCCAATCGGTCCTTTATCATTTTTTAAAATATAGTTAAACTGCTCTTCTAACATTTTATCAAAATCAACTTGCACTGAACTAAACTTGGTCGGATCTGGATTACTATCGACAAAAATAATTGGGCTTACATTTTTTTGTAAAATCAAAACATCTTCATCACTAAATTTTCCAATTGCAATAATTGCATCATAATTGAATAGCTCATCAATCTTATCCTCTTTAAAGTAAACATTATATGCAAACTTTTCGGTTTTACATTGTTGTTCAATTCCCTTACGAATATAATAGTAATACGGATCAATCACTTCTTGATCATGTGAATACCAATTAACAATTGCTACTCGAAATCCGTGAACTGATTTTCCTTTAAACTTATAATTCATTTCTCGAGCAACTTCCCAAATTTCTGCTTTAGTTTTTGCATTAACATTTAAAGTTTTATCTTCTTTTAATACTCGTGATACTGTGGATACTGATACACCACAAACATTTGCAATATCTTTTAACGTTGCCATTTAACCTCCTATTTTACTTTTCTAATAACTCGTATGATGTTTTCATATAATAATCTTGAGTTAATGTTAAATCTCCTGGTCGTTTTTGTGTTTCAAAACAAATTGCTTTGTAATCTTCTTTTTCACAATTTGCTAACTCACTTGATAAGTCACCAATATAATTACCGGCATACACTACAACATAATCACTTGTTGAATTAATGATTAATTTATGCTTATCAGAACTAAATTCAATTGGACCTGTCAACTTAAAAGGATGGTCAATAAACTTGGTAACATTAAATTGATCATTACCCTTTTTTAGTGCACTGCTGATTAATTTTGGTTTACGAAAATCAAAAGCCGTTCTTAAAACTGGCTTATCAACAACTACAAACATTTGCTTATCTAAATGACTATAATAATAAGCATCCATTTGTAACTCTTGCTCTAATACTGTTTTAGTAAAATCAAGGCTAAAGTATGAATGATTTGTAAAGTTAAATAACGTTGGCTTATCACTATGAGCAATTATTTCTTGTACAAGTCCTGTGTCTGTCAACTGGTATATAACTTCAATCTTCGCATTACCAGGAAAGATTTTTTCAGGATCATCAATAGTTAATCTGATTTGATTATCACTAACCTGTACATCGTAAAATGCAAGGTGCAAATCATTACCATGAAGATTATGCTCTGTTTCATAATTTGGTGGTAATTGTAGTACTCTTTCTTGATGATTTTTTGTTCGACCAGCTGTTCTTCCAATAATTGAACCCATATAAATTTCATTTGTACGATAATCTTCATAATCGGCATATTTCAAGCAAATGTTATGTCCATTTAAACTATATTCAACAATTGTTGCCCCAATGTTTAAGACTGATAACTGATAACCATTATGCTTAATTGTATATTCAATAATCTCTTTATTCATTTATCTCCTTTAAAAATTTTAAATATTTAGTTTCATCATACTTAAAGACACCACAATCTTCTAATCCTTTAACAAAAATCTTACCAACAAGTTCATATAAATACTCTAACTTATTATTACCTGAATACTTTTCAATTTCAAAAAATAAATTTTTATGTTTTATTAAATGTTCTGGTAACTCTACAATTTGACTTAATTCTTCTAATTCTGCTTTTAAGCGCCCTGGTAACACTGCTAAACCAATTGCTTCAATTAATCCAATATTTTCTTGCTTAACATGGTGATACTTTGAACTAACATGGTAGATTCCACTTGGGTGTTCTTCACTAGTTAAGTTATTCCTTAAAATTAAGTACATTTCATATACATTATTTTGTTTACGTAAAATTGGTGTTATCGTGTTGTGACGTTTTGTTGTTTTTTTAATAATTTTGTTTTCAACATCCTCGTATTCAAACCAAAGCTTACGAACTTGTTCTGAGGCTTTTAAAATTGAATCTTGATTCGTTCCAACTAACTTTACTGTATGTAGTGGCCAATTAACTGCATGGATTTCAACATCTTTTAGGTGATTAACAACTTTTGAATCTGCCCTAAAGATTGGAAACTCATAATTTCCACATTGGTAATGATCATGGGTCAACATCGAACCACCAACAATTGGAATATCGGCATTTGAACCCACCATATAGTGTGGTAATTGATCGACAAAATTTAATAAATTACTAAATGTTGTCTGATTAATCTTCATATCTTCATGAACACTACTTAATAAAATTGAATGTTCATTAAAATAACTGTAAGGTGAATACTGAAAATACCAATCTTGATTATTTAATTTCAAATTAATCATTCGGTGATTTGACCGATCGGGATTCTTGACTGTTCCGTAAAAACCTTCTTGTTCTTTACATAAAAAACATTTTGGCCATGCTACTTCTTTAAACTGTTTTAACATTTCGATTTCTTTTGTACTTTTTTCTGGTTTTGATAAATTAATTGTAATATCAATCTCACCGTACTTACTTGGTACTTGATAAACAATGTTATTTTTAATTTGTAACTCTTTAACGTAATTTACATCTTTAGCATACTGGTATAAGAATTCCGTCGCAAGCTTTGGATTATCTTGTAATAGGTTTTGAAATTTTGTTTCAACAACTGATGGACGCTCCATAACCGTTCCGATAATTTTGGCTTTAAATAATTCCAGTTCAGTTGGTGTTGTAAACTTTTGATAATTATTAGCAATTGTTGTTAAAAGTAAATCAATGTGTCCATCATATTTTTCTACTTTATAACTGTCCGTTAACTCTACATCTAGTAAGTAGGCTAATTGATTTAAAATGTAATCATTATCTCGAGGCTTTAAAATCCCTTTAACATTTGCGTATGTTATTAACTGATTAAGTTCTTTTTTCATTATTGACTCCCTGAAAATAATCATATGCTGACTTGATGATTAAATTTATATCATCGTACATTGGTTCCCACTCAAGTAATGATTTGGCTTTTTGGTTATCAGCAATTAACTGAGCAGGATCACCCATCCGACGCGGAGTTACTCGTTCTGGTATTTCGTGATTTGTTACGCTACGAGCAGCATCAATTATTTCTTTAACACTATATCCATGTCCGTATCCTAGATTAATTATGTGGTTTTGTTTCGTTAAAAATAGTTTTTCAACTGCACATACGTGGGCATTACATAAATCTTCTACGTGAATATAATCACGAATACATGTACCATCTTCGGTTGGATAATCATCGCCATATATTCCAATAAAATCACGAATTCCTAGTGGTACTTGTAATACAATCGGAATTAAATGTGTTTCTGGGTCATGATTTTCCCCAATTGTTCCATCAAATGCTGCTCCACAAACATTAAAATACCTTAAAGCAATGTAATTTAAATCATATGCTTCAGCACACCATTTAATCATTTTTTCCATCATTAATTTACTCTCTCCATACGGATTATCAGGATTTGTTAAGTACGATTCTGTAATTGGCATCGCTTCATGAGTACCATATGTTGCTGCTGTTGATGAAAAGACTAAATTCTTCACACCATTTTCAACCATTGTTTTTAATAATATTTGCATTCCCCCAACATTGTTATCAAAATAATCTAGTGGTTTTTCCATACTCTCACCAACAAGTGATAATGCAGCAAAGTGAATTACTACATCAATTTGATGTTCCCTAAAAACTTGACTCATAAAATCATAATCGCGTAAATCACCTTTGATAAAAGTCGCACGCTTATCAATTGCACTTATAAATCCTGTATTTAAATTATCTACAACTAGGACATCATAACCAAGATTACACATCATTTTAACTTGGTGAGAGCCTATATATCCAGCTCCCCCAATTATCAACACTCTTTTCATTTTTCCCCCTAATTTATTCGTTTAGTTTTGTCACTTGTGACTACTACATAATATTCTAATTCTAAGTCAAATGCTTGACGATATGCTTTTACCACTTCTCGTAAATTATTTACCTTATTTCGTGGCATTAAAGCAATACAGCATCCACCAAATCCAGCACCTGTCATCCTTGCACCAATTGCTCCAACACTCTTAGCACCAGCAGTTATAAAGTCTAATTCTGCACAACTTACTTCAAATAAATCACGAAGTGAAGCATGACCTTCATCTAATACTGCTCCAAATTCATTTAACTTTCCTGCTTGTAGTAATTCAACTGTTTTTTGAACACGAATATTTTCTTCAATTGCGTGTTTTGCCCGATTATAATCTTCTTTTTTAAGTGGCAGTGTATTTAATTGTTCAATTGTTAATTCACATAAAGTCTTTACATTACAACGATGACTTGCAATTGCAAATACATTATCACAACTTTGACGTCGTTCATTGTATGCTGAATCAACAAGTCCTCGCTTTTTGTTACTATTTAAAATAACAATTACATTATCTTTTAAATCAAATTCTACAACTGAATACTCAAGGGTATCGGTATTAATTTTAAGTGCTCCGGCTTCAGTTCCATTGGCGATAATAAACTGGTCCATAATTCCACAATTTACCCCAATAAATTCATTTTCGGCCTTTTGAGCATAAAGTGCTAGTTTTGTATCATTTACATCTAAATCATTATTATCAATTAAAATTCGACCAATTAATACTTCAAGTGAAGCACTTGATGATAAACCACTTCCATTTGGAATTGTTCCGTTTACTAATATATCAAATCCACCTTTGATTTCATGACCTTCTTTAATAAAAACATCAACTACCCCTTTAATATAATTTACCCAGTCATCTTGAGGGTCATTTTGAATATTATTAATATCAAATTCAATAATTCCAACTTGCGGAAAATTCATCGAATATGCACGAATAATATTATCCTCTCGTAATTTAATCAAACCATAAGTTCCCATATCGATTGCCATTGGGAGTACAAGTCCGCCATTATAATCAATATGCTCACCTATTAAATTAATTCTACCTGGTGAGAAAAACTCTTGTTCATGCTCACTGTTAAATATTTTTTTAAACTCATTTTTCATTGTTCCTCCTGATTTGTTAACCTAACAACACTAACCTTAACTAATTCTGTTTCTTCAATCCATTTTTTCAGATTATAATCACATTCTTTTAAAAACATATTCCCCCTAATTTTTTATCAGTCATTAATTGCTTAACATTACTATATGTGCTCCTTAACAAAAGACATCTTTTTAAAAAAATAGTAGTAAAATACATATTAAATTAATGCTTTTACTACTTAATTACTGCTATTTTGAAAACAATTTCTTCTTCGTCTACAACTAAATTATACAATTATTTTTAGCTGATGTCAAATGTTTTAGTAAATTTTTACTACATTATTTTACTAAAGTAACAACCAAATTTTCAATTAGATTAATTTGTCTATATATATCTTCATTTTTTTCACAATGAAAACATTTTTATTTCTATCTTTAAATTTGCTATAATATGTGTATGAATGAATTAATTAATGAAAACTATAACTACAAATTGATATTACAAATGATTATTTCGACTGGGGGAATATCTCGTGCTCAAATTGCTCGAGAGACTAAGCTTAACAGGTCGACAATAACTTATATTATAAATTATTTCTTAGAAAAAAATATTGTTATTGAAACTAGTGAAAAAGTACTAACAGGAGGGCGTGCAAGTAAACTAATTAAATTTAACTACAATATTGAAGAGATAATGATTGTAGAGATTCAGAAAAGTAAAGTTAAATTCTTAATAACTAATTATGAAGGCACTATTATCGAGCATCATGAATTTAAAACAAACCATGATCAAAATATCTATAATGATTTGGAACTAGAATTATTTTTATTACTTAAACGATATCCAAATATTAACAAATGTGGGATTGCAATTCACGGGATTGTATCGAATACGAAAAACTTAATTTCATCTCCATTTTATTCATTTGATTATGACAAGTTATCGGAATTATTTAAAAAAAATGGATTAACTACATACATTGAAAATGAAGCAAATATTTATGC
>CAZFWW010000010.1:0-26078 GCA_964522645.1 uncultured Mycoplasmatales bacterium | reverse complement strand
TTTCAATTAGAACCAGTAAGGTGTTTTGGTGATTTGTCAGAAAATTTTCCATTAAAAGAATTTATTTTAAATATTAAGAAAGAAATAATTCAAAATGATAAGGAACAACATAATAATTTAGAGTTATTTAATGAGTTACCTGAAAATCAAAATCAATATAATATAGAATTATTTGGCGAATATGGTAGTAGAAATCAAAAGGGTAATCAATTAAGTGAAGTAGATAGAACAGAAAAGTTTAAGTGCAGCTACCACCCAAAGTCAGAAAGATAATATATATGATGAGAATTTAAATATGTATCAAAAGTATAAACTTGATTATTATACTTATGACAAGAAGTATTTACCAAAGTCGCAAAGTTAAAACAACTATAAATTTCAAAAAATAACAAGTGATTTGAAATACGTATCTAAAGGTAAACAACATGAAAGTCAACAAGAATTAAGAAAACTAGAACAAACAATGTAGAAGGAATTAAGAAAAGATTTCTAGAAAATATTCCATTTAAAACTAGGATATATAATATCAGTAATGGAAAATTAAAGCAAGAAGAATTACAAAAGTAGTATAAGAATCAGTTATATAGTTTCGTGTTCGAAAAAAAACTGACAATATAATTAAAATGATATAATAAACTATAACGCTATTAAGTAGTACAGAAGATGCTTACTAGTAGTATTAAATGTTAGAAAATGAAATTGAAAATAGATTAATAAATTAATTTAAAGTACAAACGGGAATGGAATTTTATAATAAAATAACTGTTATTTTAAAAGAATTACATTCTAATGGCATTGCATCAAAGCAATTAGGTGGTGATGGTGGTGTAGATTTTATTTCATTTGATGATGAAATTATATATGCGATAAATGGTCAAATAAGCAAAAAACCATATGTAGATATTGCAAATTATTTTGAATTGTTAGTGAATGGAATAAATAAAAATAATATTTGTTTTAAAAATAGTGAGTTTGATTATCTATCTACAAAAATAAATTTATCAAATCGTCAAAAAGATACTCATGAAGAATGTTTGAAAGAAATAGAATTATATAAGAAGTGTTCGAAGTGTAAGGGTTATATAAGGACTTGTAATCATGCAATTTGTGAAGAGGAGAATAATGTTAGAAGAAGCAAAAAAATATAGAATAAAAGATAAATTATTGTATTGTAATAACTCGTTAGAGATATCATTACAATTACAAATAGGAAATAATGGATCAATTATATTACCATATGTAGAAGAATTAAAAGACAATTCTTTTGCGTTAGGCTATGATGGTGAAGGGAATTTAAAATATATGATAAATTTAAAAAATTCTGATATAAAAAAATCTGAATTTTTTGAAGAAGATTTTTTTGAAGAAGAAGATTTAGATATATTAATTTATTCTATAATGGAAAGAATGAAAAAAGACAATTAATTTGGGATATCCTAGTAATTTAAAATAATATAAAGAGGCACATAAAGCTTGTTTTGAATTAAATCCATAAAGTTTACAAGAAAAAATAGATTTAGTTCATTTATCAACTTGCCGTTTTTCTTATGGGTATGTAATTTCTTGATGAAAATTAATCTATATAATAGAAAAAGACTTAGTTAAACATTGCTTAACTAAGTCTTTTAAATGGTGCGGATGAAGGGAGTCGAACCCCCACGCCCGAAGGCGCTAGATCCTAAGTCTAGTGCGTCTGCCAATTCCGCCACATCCGCGCACATATAGTATTATAACAAATAATTAAAATTTGTCAATCTTTTTTTAATATTTTTATATTATTGGACTGTTAAGTGCGAAGTGTAACAATTATCAATGTTGAAAATATATGGTGTGTAAATAAAATGAAGTACATTTTTAATAGTAATATATATAATTGAAGAGGAATTTTAGAATTAACAATTAAAATAAATATTGAGGTGATTATTGTAAATAAAATATTTGATATCATACACACATGATATAATAATTATTAGATAGCATTTAATGTGGAGGGATAATGAAGAAAGTTACAATAAAAGATGTTGCAAAACGTGCTAAAGTAAGTACTGCTTCAATAACAAATGCTTTGAATCCAACTTCGACTAAAATTAGTGATGAAAAAAGAGCAGAAATATTAAAGGTAATAAATGAAATGGGATATGTTCCAATGAAGAGTGCTCAAAATCTATCAAGTAAAAAGCAACGTAAAGTTGGTTTTTTCATGCGTAATAGTGAAGAAATGTCAACCAATATTGTAAATGGTCAACTAATATATTATATGAATAAGATTGCTCATGACTACTCAATAGATTTGGTTAATATTATTACAAGTATTGATAATGAAGAGAATTATGAAGAAATAAAATCCAAAATTCAAGGATATAATTTTACAGATTTAATAATTCATGGATTAGATCGGGAGGCAACAACATTAAAAAAAATATCAGAATTGAATATTCGTAAATTACTGATTGAAATTCCCTATAATAACGAAACAACTAATTTTATAACAACGGATAATTATCATGCTCAGGTAGATTTAATTGAAGAAATTAATTCAAAAAAAAATCTGAAACATGTATTATATATTCCCGGTGAGAAAAATGCATATGTTTCAGAAGAAAGATTAAATGGAATGAAGACAGCAGCTCGAAAAATTGGTTTTAGTTTAGATATTACAGATGGAACCTTTAGTCCTGGAGAAGTTGAAAAAATTATAAGTAAAATTAATCTTCAGAAATACGATTTAATTGCTGCAGGTTCTGATTCAGTGATAATATCAGTTTGCGAATATATTAATATTAATGAAATTAATGATGCTGGAATTATTTATGCTGGATTTGATGGAAATTTAATTATAAATCATATAAATCGACCGATATTTACAATAAAACAAAATATAGAATTATTAGTAGAAAATATTTTTGATATGTTAAAAACAAATAATTATAAAAACCAAATGATACCATATGAAATAGATTCTAATTTATACGCTAAAAGGAAACAATATTAAGAGGTATTGTAATTAAGAAGGATACTATTTCGTAATCTTTTACGAAATAGTTGCAATTAATTTAATTTCTTGTTAAAATAAAATTGAAGGTTAAACGTTTTACCAAAATTAAGTTAAACGTTTTACTTCGAGTGTTAATTTAATTAAACTTTGTTATAGAAAGGAAGAAAATGAAAAAATTAGTATCATTATTCATAGTATCAATTTTAATTTTAGTTGGATGTAAAAATGAAGAAAACATAACTAAAATAACTAGTGAAGATATTTCAGGAACAACAATTAGAGTAGGTGTATGGAAAGGAAACAATGGTGAAGAAGCTGCCTTGGATAAACTAATTAGCGAATTTGAAACAACTACAGGTGCAAAAGTTGAAAAACGAGTATATACTGATATTAGTCAGCAATTACCGACTGAACTAATTGGTGGAACTGCTCCTGATGTATTTTATATTGATGCAATATTGGCAAAATCATTAATTAATGATGGAGCACTAGAGCCAATTTCAAATTACATGATGGATAGCGATGTTGAAGACTTTTATCCTGCAATGTTAGAACCATTTACATCAGATGATAAAATATATGCATTACCTAAGGATTGGAGTACTTTAGCAGTGTTTTATAATGAAGATTTACTAAATGCAGCAGGATTATCTGTTTCTGATATTCCGGAAGAATTAGAAAAATGGCCAGAGTTTATTGAAAATTTACAAGCAAAACTTCCTGATGGAAAAACAGCATTTGTGAACACACCTGACATATCACGAGTTTTTCCTTGGATTCAGACAAATGGTGCAACAATTTTAACAGATGATAAGACAGCAAATTTTTCAAGTAAAGAAATTCAGGAAAATTCAGAAATTATTATAAAATTATCAAATTCTAATGGATCTAAAGAAGGTATAGAAATCGGTTATGATTGGGGAGGAGATGCTTTTGGTGCTGGCGATGCCGCAATTGTTATTGAAGGTCCATGGTTACTACCAGCATTAAATGCTGATTATCCCGAAACAAATTTTGGTGTAAAAAAAATGCCAACTTATAATGGCGAGAAAACAACAGCTGCATATACAGTTGGTTGGGGAGTAAATTCCCAAGCGCAGAATTTAAGTGGTGCAATTCAATTTGGATTATATGCAACAGGAAAAGAAGGAATGAATACTTGGACAAGTGGTGCAAAAGTAATTCCATCACGTGAATCTGTTGCTAAGGCAGTCGGAGTTAATGAAGATGAAATTTTAAATGTTTTTAATAGTCAAGCAGATTACGCACATGTATGGCAATTAGAAGATGTAACAACAAAAGTAATAAACGAATTTAATAATATATTCCCAGAAATTTTAGAGGGTAACAAAACAATTGAAGAAGGATATCTGCAAATAGATGAAGCAATTAATAAAGATTTAAAAGATTTCAATGAATAAGAAAAATAAAAAACAAGGGATGGTGTTCATCACACCAGCCTTGATTATATTGGGCATTTTTGTTGTATTTTCAATTGTCTATATCTTATTTTTATCTTTCTTCAATGTAGATATGAAATTAAATGGTCAAGTAACATACAAGTTTGTAGGATTAGGAAACTATCAACGCATGTTTCAAGATTTAAAGTTAATGGATGCACTAAAAAATACAATATATTACGCAATAACAGTCGTACCAATTCAAATAATTATTGCACTAGTTTTAGCTTCAGTTTTAAATGCAAAAATTAAAATGAAAAAAACATTTAGAACAATATATTTTTTACCCACATTAACTTCTAGTGCTGCACTTACATTAATCTTTATGTTTTTATTCAGTGCATCAGGTCCTGTAAATGACTTTTTAGTTAATCAAGAAATAATCAAAAGCCCGATTATTTTTTTTAAAGATGTTAAGTTTGCAATGACAACAGTAAAAATAATGAACATTTGGTCAACAGTACCATTTTTGACAACATTATTTTTAGCAGCACTTGTTGACGTAGATCCAGCAATGTACGAAGCAGCAGCAATTGATGGTGCAAGTAAGTTTCGTCAGTTTTGGTCAATAACTATTCCTTCAATTAAACCAACAATTACATTTGTATTATTAACAGGTATTGCAGGGTGTCTACAAATATTTGATCAAGCATATATTGTATCTGGAGGTAGTGGTGGTCCAAATAATTCAACGTTAACAATGAGTTTAATGATTTATCAATATGCATTTGATCCAGCAGTTTCTTCGATGGGTTATGCAGCAGCACTTTCAATAGTATTAGGCATTATAATATTTATAATTTCACAATTAATTAGATATGTGAATAGAAATGAGGGTAAGTAATGGTAGGTAAAACAAAAAAATCCACTATAATAATTTTATATGGATTACTAATAAGTTATGCACTAGTAACATTATATCCATTTGTTTGGTCATTTATGGCATCACTTCATTCACGCTCAGATATTGTAACAGGAAATGTACTAACATTTGAAGGTATTACTCTTGATAACTATAGAACAATAATGACTACAAGTGGTAATTTTCCACGTTGGATTTTTAATTCATTTTTTGTTGCAATTATTGGAACAATATTAAATGTTATTTTAAATTCGATGGCAGGTTATGCAATTTCCCGAATCAAATTTAAAGAAGGTAAGTATTTCTTGTGGTTAATCCTTGTGATAATTGTAGTACCAGGACAAGTATTACTGATTCCAAATTATTTAATAATGAAAAATATGGGACTCTTAAATACTTACGGTGCATTAATTTTGCCTGCTAGCGTTAACGCAACATACATATTTATGATGAGTCAATTTTTCAAAAATTTTGCAACTGAGATAGAAGAAGCAGCATATATGGATGGTTTAGGGAAAACAGCAATTTTTTTTCGAATATCTCTACCAATTGCTAAACCAATGATTGCAACACAAGCACTATTTATTTTTCAAGGATTTTGGAACTCGTTTCAGCAACCCCTCCTATATATGCAAAGTGAGTCAATGTATACACTTCCATTAGGACTTCAATCATTTCAGTCTCAATTTGCTAGTCAATGGAATTTAATTATGGCTGGGTCAATACTTTCAATATTACCAATGATATTATTGTATATTATACTAAATAAATACTTTATGGAGCCAAACGCAGTTGGAGGAGAAAAATAATTAATAATAAATAAGGAGTAAGATGTTAAATTACGATAAAGGAACCCAAAATTTAAAAAACTGGATTGTTAGTGAAGATTCTTTTTGTGAACAAAATTTAGGAAAAACAGAAAGTATTTTTTGTCAAGGAAATGGATATATAGGATTACGTGCTTCTACCGAAGAAAGTTATAATAATCAAATTCGTAATATGTTTATTAATGGAACTTTTAATAAAGTAGATGAAGATGAGGTAACAGAATTACCTAACGCTGCTGATTTACTGGAAATGCAAATAAAAATTAATGACGCAATATTGGATTTAAAATTAGGAAAGGTGTCATTTTACAATAAAGAACTAAATTTAAAAAATGGAGAATTAAAAAGAGAATTCCGTTGGCAATATAATGATTTAGATATTACATTTTCAAGTAGTAGATTTGTTTCACTTGCAAATAATCGAGTAGTAGGACAAAATATAAAGTTAAAAAATAATTCTAGTAAAAAAATAAATGTTGAAATACTTTCAGGAATTAATGGGCAAATGACAAATAGTGGAGCAATGCACTTTAATGATGGAGATAAAAGATTAATAGAAGATTTATACTTACAAATGCATACTAAAACAACAGAAAGTAAAATTGATTTTATTTATCACTTAACCCATAAGTTTTCACGAAACACAGAAAGTTTAATTTTAATGGATAGGCGAAAACTTCTTAATCGCTATCGTTTTTCGCTAAGTCCAAGTGAACAAATGCAGGTAGAAAAATTGGCAAATGTAACAACTACAAGAGATTTTGATTATCAATTAATGAAATTAGACGAAATCAAATTAAGAGCACTTAATGAAATAAAGGAATGTTATAAAAAGGGATTTGATCAATTATTATTAGAATCTGAATCAATATGGGAAAATTATTGGCTAGAAAATGATGTTGAAATTATTGGAAATGATTTTGATCAACTTGCAATTAGGTTTGCATTATATCATATGCGTGTGTTTACACCATTTAAAGACAATCGACTAAATATTGGTGCGAAGGGTTTAAGTGGGGAAGGGTATAAAGGCCATACGTTTTGGGATACAGAAATATTTTGTTTACCTCCACAGATTTTTACCAATCCTTTAGTTGCTCGTAATTTATTGGAATATCGATATTTCGGATTAAGCAGAGCTCGTGATAAAGCAAAAAATAATGGTTTTAGTGGGGCCCAATACCCATGGGAATCAGCTTGGATAACAGACGGAGAAGTTACCCCAGTATTTGGAGCCGCTGATATTGTTACTGGAGAAAGTACCAAAATTTGGTCTGGATTTATCGAGCAACATATTTCTGCTGATATTGCATATGCAATATGGTTATATGAAAAAATTACAGATGATGAAGAATTCATGAGAAAAATGGGATATGAAATGGTTTTTGAGACAGCAACTTTTTGGGCATCAAGGGCTGAATATAATGCAAAATTAGATCAGTATGAATTGAACGATGTTATAGGTCCAAATGAATACAAAGAACATATAAACAATGATGCCTTTACAAATTATATGGCAAAATTTAATGTTGATTATGCTATTTCTTTAGTAGAGCGATTATCAAAAAGTGAAAGAAAAAAATTGAGTGAATTTATTAATTTAAAATGCTGGAAAGAATTTAGTAAAAAAATATATTTACCAGTAGCAAACAAAAACGGAATAATTGCAGAAAATGATACATTTTTATCTTTAAAGGATATTGACTTATCAAAATACAAAAATCAAAGCAACGTAGGAACAATATTTGAAGATTTTAATTTAGAACAAGTAAATAACATGCAAGTTTGTAAACAAGCAGATGTGTTATTACTATTGTTGCTTAAAGAAGAATTATTTACAAATGAAACAAAAACAGCAAATTGGGATTATTATGAATCACGTACATTGCATGATTCATCACTTTCACTTTCAACTCATGCAATTTTAGCAAATGATATGAAAAATTCTAAATTAGCAGACCAATTATTTAAAATGGCATGTGATATTGATTTGGGTCAAAATCCAAAAACAAGTGATCACGGAATCCATGCTGCTTCGCTTGCAGGAATTTGGCAGGTGGTTATTTTAGGATATAGTGGTGTTAGGATGGTAGAAAATCATTTACGAATATTACCAAATATTAAAAATGATTGGAAAAGTTTGAAATATAAATTAACATATAAAAATCAAAAATTAATAATTACTGCTACTAAATCATTACTAAAAATTGAGAATACTGGGCAAAAAGATGTGTTAATTAATACAAAAGATGGACAATTAAAAGTGAAATCTGGAACTATTGAGATAGTAGGAGGATAAATGGCTTATGTAGATTTTAATGATATTGGGAAAAAGTACGAAAATTCAAAATCATTTTCGGTCGAAAAATTTAATTTAAAAATAAGTAAAGGTGAATTTATTGTATTTGTTGGCCCAAGTGGATGTGGAAAAAGTACGACCCTACGAATGCTTGCAGGATTAGAAGAAATTACTACTGGAACACTGTCAGTTGATGGACAAATAGTAAATGATGTTCACCCTAAAAATAGAGATATAGCTATGGTATTCCAAAATTATGCATTATATCCTCATATGACAGTAAGAGCAAATATGGCATTTGGTTTAAAAATTGCTAAAATTCCTAAAGCAAAAATAAACGAAAAAATTTCTTGGGCAGCAAATATTCTAGGATTAGAGAGTTATTTAGATCGAAAACCCAAAGATTTAAGTGGGGGTCAGCGACAAAGGGTTGCTTTGGGTCGTGCAATTGTACGAAATCCAAAGGTGTTTTTAATGGATGAGCCACTTAGTAACCTTGATGCCAAACTTCGAGTAAACATGCGTAATGAGATTACTAAATTACATCGTAATTTAAATGCAACAACTGTTTATGTGACCCATGATCAGGTTGAAGCAATGACAATGGCTGATCGAATTGTTGTAATGAATGATGGAATAATCCAACAAGTGGGAACACCACTGCAAATATATAATAATCCAGTTAATACTTTTGTTGCCGGATTTATTGGCTCACCTCATATGAACTTAATTCCAGGAAAAATTAAAGATAATTATGCGATTTTATCAAATGAACATCAATTATTAATTCCGAGTGGAGTTATAAAAAAATTAAAATCACACCAAATTGATAATGTTATTTTTGGTATTCGTCCTGAACATGCCTCTATTGAAAAAGTGAAAATCGATAATTTTCCGAATGAAGTTCTTGATATTACGATAGAAAATTTAGAGCGAATGGGTAACGAAAATCATGTTTTTACAACAATTAATAACGATGAATTAATCTTTAAATTATCTAATCGAATGCAAGGTGATTTAAATGATAATATTAAAATTCATATTGATATGAATAAAATTCAAATATTCGACTATAAAACAGGGGAGGTATTAAAATGAAAATAAGAGGAGTACTATTTGACTTAGATGGAGTCATATGTGATACGGCACGATATCATTTTTTAGCATGGAAAAAACTAGCAAACCATCTTGGGGGCGATATAGATGAAGAATTCAATGAACAATTAAAAGGAGTGAGTAGAGAAGAATCATTAAAGCTAATTTTAAATAGAATTAATCAAAAATTAGATTCAGACGAATTTACAAAGATGACACTGAAGAAAAATCAGTGGTATTTAGAAATGTTAGAGCAACTGAGTGAAAAAGATATTTTGCCAGGAATCGAAGAATTTATTGTTCAATTAAAAAGCAAAGAAATTAAAATGGCAATTACATCGTCATCACAAAATGCTCCATTTATTCTGAAAAAAATAGGTTTATATGAATTGTTTGATGCAATTGTTGATTCCAAATTAATTGAAAATAATAAGCCAGAACCCGATATATTTATAGAGGGTGCAAAACAAATTAATATTAATGCTCAAGAATGCATAGGGATTGAGGATTCTCAAGCCGGAATTGATGCTCTAAATAAAGCGAACATTAAAAGTATTGCAATTGGATCTAACTTAGTAGGAGCAACAATTACTCTTGCATCAACGGAGGATTTAACAATAAATAAATGGATAAAAAATGCGTCCTAGTTTGCATTTTACAAGTGAAAATAATTGGATTAACGATCCAAATGGATTGATTTATTATAACGATGAATATCATATTTTTTATCAGTATTTTCCTTATGATACAAGTTGGGGTACAATGCATTGGGGTCATGCAACAACAAAAGATTTTATTGATTACACTCAACATAAAATTGCTATATTTCCATCAAAGGATGCTGATGCCAATGGAATATTCTCGGGTAGCAGTATTGAAAAGGATGGAAAAATGCACATTTTCTATACGGGAGTAAAGTATCAAAAAGAAAATACTGATAATATTCACCTAGTTGCGAAAAATTATGAGTTTATTGCTACGCAAATGAAAATAACGTCAACCAATGGTTATGAGTTTAATAATTTTGAAAATAAAAAAATAATAATTCCAACGATAAATGATCCTAAAATAGGACATTATTCTCATACACGTGATCCAAAAGTTTGGGAGAAGTCAGGATTATATTATATGATTATAGGTACCAAAATAAAAAATAAGATTGGAAATTATCAAGGGAAATTACTAATATATAAAAGCAAAAATTTAGAAGACTTTTCTTTATTTAGTTCTTACACATCATCAAAGTGGGGTGATATGTGGGAATGTCCAGATTATTTTGAATTAAATAATCAAGGTTATTTAATAATGTCACCAGAAAATATGACTAAATATGATAATGATTATAACTCTCATCCGATTATTACAAAAGCATTTTTTGATTATGAAACGGGTAATTTTAAAATAAAACAAACAGTTGATACTTTAGACTGTGGGCATGATATTTATGCACCACAAACTTTTATAAATAAACATGGTGAAAGAACCCTTATTTGTTGGATTAGGATGCCTGAACCTGTAGTCGATGGAAATAATTGCTATATTGGAATGATGACAATGCCCCGTATTATGAAAAATAATAAGGGTACTATTCGCTATGAACTGATTAGTGATATTTCTAAAAAATTTATAAAAACTTCGAAATACCATTCAGAAAAAGTGATGAAGATAACTGCATTATTTAAAGAATATGACTATATTAATATTGGAGGATATGACTTTAAATATCAAGGTTCTCAATTTCATGCAGACCGAACAAAAGTTTTTATTAAAAATGAAAATATCTTAAAAAAAATCGTAACACCAAAAATCAATAAATGTAAAGTGCATGTAGAAATTTATGTTGATTTTAATGTGATTGAAATATTCATTAATCATGGAACTTATGTATTAACACAAGTTGTTTACAATTTAGGTGATAGTGTATCAACAAACATAAGTGACTTGAAATTTGAATACTTAAAATAAAACTAATAAAATTTAGTTATTATAAAATGTTAAATAAAAGCTCAGTTTCAAACTGAACTTTTATTTTTCTGATTGTTTGTTATTTTGTTGCATTCTTCGAGAATCATTCATAAATGCATAATAGTAACCGATTAATAATCCGCCGCCGACAAAATTACCAAGCATTACAACTGAAATATTACCTAAAGCTTGAAATAAATTAAAACCAATATCAACACCATTAAATAATTGATATAAACCAGCTGTAGTAAATAAAACTGTATTAGCAACAGAGTGTTCAAACCCAAGCATTACAAAGACAAATACTCCAAAAAACATTGCATTAATTTTTCCGTAATCACTTTTGATGTTACCAGAGTATACCATTAACATTGCCATATTAATAAAAAAGTTACAAAAGATTCCACGAACAAATAAATCCCAATATTGTTGATTAGCAATATATCCTTGTTTAACTGTGATTGAATGCTCAAGTGAAGTTAACATATCTGGGGTGATAATTGATGAAGTGGCTAAAAAAGTCCCGATAATTAGTCCACCTAAAAAGTTTCCGATATAACAAGTAATAAGTAGTTTGAAAATTTCCTTTGTAGTAATTCGATTATAATATTTTGCAACTGATACCATCATCATGTTCGAAGTTAAAAGTTCGGATTTTGTATAATAAATAGCAACTAGACAAAGAGAAAAAATACTAGCACCAATGATTAATCCTAGAGGTTCCAATACCCCATTTAGTTTCGCATCTAATACCAAAATCATCATATAACCAAAAAGGGCAATTGATCCCGCCATCATTGCTCGCATTAAATAACGAGTCATTGAATAATTATTCATTGTGGTTTTTATTTCAATGTTTTCTAATGTTTGATTAACAAAAAATTCTCCTAAAAAAATATTTTTCATTTTACTCCTTCGTATAGATTTTAACACATATTACTTGAATAGACAGAATAGATATATAATTTTCTGATAATTAAGTATCACTTGTAAATTATTGTGTTTATTTGTTATACTATTTTGCAGAAGGAGAACTATGAAGATTTTAAAAATAACGGGATATGCATTTTTGTACTTAATATTATCATTAATTATTATGCCGATTATTGTTGATTTATTACAACAACTAACCGGGCTTGATGCAATTTCAAATATGATTGGGGTTGTAGTACGAATAATGCTTGCATTACAAATTAGTCGAAGAATTAATACTGTAACCCAAAATTTTCCAAATTATTTACGAACTAAAGCAATTAAAATCCAGCATCCGAATCTAGTTCAAGGGTTTTGGTATCTAGTATACTTTAGTTTAATTTACTTAATGGCACTGATTCTTAATATACTTAATTTAAGTACAAACATATTAGCTTTAATAATTACAACGCTATTAAAACTACTAATTACATATATTATTGCTAACATAGTTCGTTATATCGTAAGCCAGAAGCCACGAAACATATTAAAAAGTAATTAAATAAAAGTCCTCCACTTTAACTAGTAGAGGACTTTTTATGTTTGGTCAGTAGTAAGACAAAAATTATTTCTCACCGTTCCATTCTTGATAGAATTGTTGAAGATAGCTTTCCATATATTCATGACGCTCACTTGCAATTTCTTTTGCAGTTTGAGTATGCATATTATCTTTTAAAGATAAGAGTTTTTCGTAAAAATGAGAGATACTATCTTTATGTGAAGAATTTGTATCAGGCTCATAAATTGAATGACCAATAAAACCACCATAGGCAAACGTTCGAGCAATTGCTATCGCACCAATTGCGTCTAATCGATCTGCATCTTGAACAATCTGGTCTTCAAGTTCGGTGAAAACAACTTTATTTGTACCCGATTTAAAAGAAATATGATTAGCAATATAAATTACCCGATTAATGATATTAGAATTTATTGAATATTTGCTAAGCATGTTCGTAATAATTGTTTGACGATCATTATTGTCATAGCCAAATTTATGGTCTGCTATATCATGCATTAATGCTCCTAATAACACTATTTCTTGGTTAGCATCTGGATAATCACTTAAAATTCTCTTTGCATTATTATAAACACGCATTGTATGATGAAAATCATGGCCACTGGCATCATGATTTTGTAAAATGGAAATTTCTGTTAATAAATCATTTAAATAATTCATCAATCCTCCTGTAAAAGATTATAACATAAAATATTATGAAATAAACCTAAAATAATGCTATAATAACCAAGCAGTAAATGAGGAGAGAGAATGAAAGAGAGAGTAAAAAAACTAGGTTTTGTCCTAATGACAGTGTTTATTATTTATTTTATGATCAATCAAGCAATAATAACGCATGAACTTATCATTGAGACATCACATCCACTAAGTGAAACAGGTATAGTTTAATAATTTAGACTGTTTATCATGAAATTGAGTAATAATTACATAAAAAGAATACATTAGTATTAAAGTATGATATAATATTATTGTAAAAAATTTTTTAGATTTGTGTGTAATGTCAAATTTCCACAGTTTTAAAAGGAAAGGAGAATACACATGAATGGTACAGTAAAATGGTTTAATGCTGAAAAAGGTTTCGGATTTATCACTGGAGAAGATAACAATGATTATTTCGCTCACTTTAGTGAAATTCAAATTGATGGTTACAAGTCGTTAAATGAAAACGAAGAAGTTACTTTTGAAGTAAAACAAGGTGACAGAGGTCCACAAGCAGCAAACATCATGGTAAAATAATGAAACCGGCTTCCTATTATGGGAAGCCTTTTTTATGAAATGAAAAATTTTTAAAAAAACGAGAACGGAGTAAAGATGAAAAAATCAAATATTATAGCAATTATTATAATCATAATTTTTATTTTGATGCTAGCAGAACCAATTGTTTTCATTACTAAATATTTAGTCTAATATTAATCAAATTAAGCATCAAATAACACGTGGCTTAATACTTGTGTTATAATTTATTCGAAGCCGAACAAAGGAGAGAAATGGACTGTACAATTGGTAAATATAATCAATTACATGAACAAATTAATATATTTGCAAAAACGAAGTTAGAAGAAGAGCAGATTGAAATTGATCCAAAATATTTTCCAATCTTTCATTTATTAATGGGTAATAGTTTATTGTTTAATGAATTACAACAAAAAACCGAATTATCTAAATCAACACTATCAGATGTAATTAATAAATTTGTAAAGATGGAATATTTAAAAAAAGTAACTTGTCCAAATGACAAGCGAAACCTCTATATTGGACTAACACCAAAAGGAAGGGAAATAGTTCAGAAGATAAATAAGATTGATAGCGAATTTGAAAAAAAAGCTTTTAAAGGGTTAACAGTAGCAGAAATTAATTCATTTAATCAGCATTTGGAGCAAATTTTTCAGAATCTTAGTTAGCATTATTTTTTGTTACAATCATTCGGTTTCGAACAAAGGAGAGAAATGAAAGTATTATATATAAACGCAAATGCGAAAAAGGAAGAAAATTCTAAAACATTAACGATTGCTCGTGAATTTATAAACGAGTACATAAAAGTCAATCCCAATGATCAAGTAGATGAATTAAACTTATATGATTTTGATGTAGACTTTTTAAGAGAACAAGATTTAATTGATAAGTATTCAGGACAAGATGAACGAATTAAAAAAATTGCGGAAGATTTTGCTTCATATGATAAGTATATCTTTGCCGCTCCAATGTGGAACTTACATGTTCCGGCAATTTTACATGCATACATTGACTATGTGTCTTATGTGAGCATCGCCTTTAAATATACGGAAAATGGTCCAGTTGGCTTATTAGGGGATAAAAAAGCTGTGTTTATTTCAACAACAGGTGGAATTTACGATACACCAGAAACAATTGGATATAATTTTGGACGCAGTTATCTACATGGAATAATGAATTTCTTTGGAATTGAAATAATTGCCGATTTAATTTTAACAGGAACAAATTTCCATCCCGAAGATATTGTTAAAGATAAAACTAATCAAATATTGAAAGAAGCTAAACAAGTAGCAAGTGAATTTTAATCTAAGTAATATTTTAGAAATCTTTAGTCGTAAATTTGTTATACTTATACTAGGAAAAAGAGGGAGAATTAATGTTTAAAGAAATATTAGAGTTTAATCAGGAATTTGTCAAAAACCGAGAATATATTGAATATGCAACGGATAAATTTCCAAGTAAAAATATGGCGATATTAACATGTATGGATACACGACTTACCAAATTACTACCAGCAGCATTAAATATTCAAAATGGTGATGTAAAAATCATTAAAAATGCGGGAGCACTTGTAACAAAACCATATGGTAGTGTTATGCGTAGTTTAGTAATAGCAATTCATGAACTTGGAGTTAATGAAATTATTGTTATTGGTCACTATTCTTGTGGGATGCATAATTTGAAATATGACAAGTTAAAGCAAAACATTATTGATTCAGGAATTGATGAAAAAACTTTAGAAGAAGTCAATGCAGAAATTGATGTTGAAAAATGGTTGGAAGGTTTTACAGATGAGCATGAGCAAATCCGTGATACAATAAGCCAAATAAAAAATCATAAATTAATTCCCAAAACAGTTACCGTTCATGGATGTTTGATTGATCCTACAACAGGTGAATTAACAGTTGTTGAATAATAGTAAGATGATAAAAACTACAATGTAGTTTTTATTTTCATTAATTTGAATTTTATTAAAGTATGTTATAATAATAAATGGTGATAATAATGAAATTTTATAAAGATTTAAAAAATGTTAAAATGTATGAATCAATGATAAAAGAATATGATCCAACATTTATAATTAATGAGGTAAAAAAGAGTGTTGAGTTAAAAGCCAAAGGACTGGAAATTGGTATTGGAACAGGAATTGATTTAATTCAATTAAATAAATACTTTGAAATGGAAGGTTCTGATTACTCAGAAATCTTTATTGAACGTTTTCAACAAAAGAATCAAGAGATAAATGTCTTTTTATATGATGTATTAACAATGGATTTAGAAACAAAATATGATTTTATTTATGCAAATAAAGTTTTCCAACATTTTACAACTGAACAGTTAAAATTAGTACTGAAAAAAGAATATAACCATTTAAACACAAACGGAAAGTTAATATTTACTTTGTGGCGTGGTGACATTGAAGCAACTGAAATCATTGGTGATGATTTACGCTTTACGTACTATCAACTTGAAGATATAAAAAAAGTAATTGATGATGTTGGTTTATATAAAATTGAAATCGCAACTTTATATAAAGAAGACGAAATGGCAGATTCAATCTACATCGTTTTACGAAAATAATTATTTAGAGATAAGAGTTAGTAACAAAGGAGAGCAATGAAAAATAAGTATATATTTTACTTTTTTATTTTATGTAGTTTATTTCTATACCAAATTAGTGCTCATTATGCCGGATTAATAGCCCTAATTTTAGGGATTAGTTTAAGTTCAACCGATTTATTTTATCGACCACAGAAGTTAAATGATTATCGGAAATTAGTTTTAAATAGTTCAATTATCTTTTTTGGTTTTAGTTTAAATATTAATGAAGTAATTGCAGTAGGTGCAACAGGAATAATTGTGTCAATAATTAGTTTAGTTGTAGTAATTACATCAGGTTATTTGTTATTAAGAAAAATCAATTTTGATCAAGTTACTGGAAAATTAATAACATATGGAACATCAATTTGTGGAGGAAGTGCAATATCAGCCGTAAGTGCAGTATTGAATCCAACCAATCAACAATTAGCAATATCAACGGCAATAGTTTTTGTATTAAATGGATTAGCATTATTTTTGTTTCCACCATTAGGACATTTATTAAATATGACACAAGAACAATTTGGGATGTTTGCTGCTTTGAGTATTCACGATGTATCATCAGTTGTTGGTGCTGCAAGTATTTATGGTGATGAAGCATTAAAATATGCGACCGTTTTAAAATTAACAAGAACGCTTTGGATAATTCCAATTGTAATAATATTAAGTAAAAATGCAGGGAATAAAAACACAAAATTACCAATACCAGTTTTTATTTTGTTATTTTTAGTCGCTTCAATTATTACAACAATTTTTAATAGTCCATTTATTATGAATTTAAATGTAATTGGTAAGTACTTACTGCCAGTCGCTTTATTTTTAGTAGGTTATGGTATTAAAATTAATGATATAAAACAGAGTGGAAAAGTTGCAATAATGTATGGATTTTCCTTATGGGGAATTTCAATTATAACAGCACTGATATTGGCAGTAGTGTTTGTCTAATCAATAATTATGAAAGGAGGTGAGATGATCACCTCTTTTTATATAACTTTTCTTCATAAAACATCAAAAGAAAATCCGAATTAATACCATTAATCTATAAAGTGTTAAAATGTTGTAAATTATAATAGGTAACAAAGCGTAATAATATAATGATATAATATATTTAAGTAAATAAAATAATTAAGGAGTTTAAATGAACTTAAAAAAATTAGAGGAAAAACTGTTAAGTTATCCCTTTGCAGAATTAACATTTCCTTTTGATTATACAACGAAAGTGTATAAAGTAAATGGTAAAATGTTTGCACTCGTGAACAGTGATAATTCATATATAAATTTGAAGAATGAAATAATTGAAAATGAAATGTTAAGAGATGCTTTTGATTTTGTAAAGCCAGGATATCATATGAATAAAAATCATTGGAATTCTTGGTATTTTGTAGATGAACTCTCAGAAGAACTATTATTTAAACAAATTGATATTTCATACCAGTTAGTTGTAAGTAAATTTTCCAAAAAAGTTCAAAGAGAAATTTTAGGTAATTAAATGATTTGTTGAGATTTTATGGAAGAATGTAGATGAAATTGATTAAAGATGAAGTGGATATTACTAAAGATATAATCAATTGGAGTTTGTCTGCAAAAAAGAACATTGTTTCAGTAGTTATTATGGATAAGAGAGGTAACAAGAGAAATTTGAGTTATTAATTAAACAAATTCCTGTGATATTGATACGCGGATTGAGGAAATGCTTGATTACATCCTTGAAAACAACTAGGTAGTTGCTAAAAGATTAAAAATCCTTATACCTTTTTAATGATTTTTAATAATATTTGATAAAATATAACTAATAAGTAATTAAGTAGAGCAAACTTATTTGGGAGAAAAAATGGTTGATAAATTAGTAAAACGTAGTTTATTAAAAGATAAGTACACATTTTTAGCGATTAATTTAGTATTTTTAATTTGTATTGTATTTGCAGTAATATCTGTGTATTCTTTGCAGTATGGGTTGGGAAATTACTATCAGTACGTGGAGAAAACAAATCTCGAAGATTTTCGGGCATATTCAAGTTCAAAGTTAACAACCGATGAAATTACTACAATCGAGGATGATTATAATGTTGAGTTAGAACAAACTCAGTTAGTTAAGTATAACTATCAAAATAGTACAGATGATGATGTGGAAGTGAAAATAAATCCCTATAATAAGAATCAAACATTAACAATGCCGGTGATTATTACAGGATCATATCCTGAAAATAAAGCAGAAATGGTGCTGAGTCAAGAATTTGCAGAGTTAAATGATTTGAAAATAAATGATCATTTTGTAATAGATGATGTTAAATTTAAAATAGTTGGTTTAGCTTCATTTCCGGAATTAATGTATCCAATGAAAGATGGTTCATTAATTCCAGATAATAAAACAACAGCCAGTGCGTTAATTAATCAAGCAAGTTTTGATCAGCTGTTTTCAGATTCGATGATAAATGAACTGGTGCTAGGTCAATTTAAAAGTGATTTAAATAAGTCGCAACGAAAAGCAATATATGTGAAAATGCAAGAAGAACTAATAATGGAAACCGCAAAAACAAATATTGTCGGTCAAGTTGTTAGTTTTGATGAAACGATGAATTTACCAAGACTAAACCCAATAGTTGATCGCAGTGATAATATGAATTTTAATATGATTGAACTTGAGTATCAATTTTTAGGAATTATCGTTGCAGGATTATCAGCAATAATTGGTATTATTACTATTATGTTATCAATTTTCTTATTTAAAAATATTGTTGGTAATCAACGTCGTGAACTTGGAATTATGATTGCCGAAGGAATTTCAACATTTGAAATTGCCAAATCCTACCAAAAATATTTTTTGATTTCTCTAATAATAACAGTAGTAATTGGAGTTTTCTCTGGACTTGTAACAGTTGTAGGAATGGAATACTTATTTGCAATGTTTTTCAATATAATTCACTATTCACCTTCAATTAGTTTATATATACTAATCATTAGTGTTGTATTAATAATTCTTGTCCTTGTAATGAGTCTAGTTCAACTATTTGCAATTCGTAAGAATATCCATCAACCTGTGCTGGAATTAATTAGTAATGTTTCAACTCAAGATAAAAAACCAAAACTAAAAACCAAATCACGAAAATCAAAACTTAATTTTAAAAGAAGGATGCAAATAAACACAATTAAGCGTAATATTGGTAAAAGCTTGTTGTTAATTTATGGAATTGTTTTTTCGACATTTCTCTTGGTATTCGGTTTGATAATGACAAATGCTGTAACAAATATGGAAGATAATATTAAAGGCGATTACTTTAGTTACGATTATATAGTTAATTTCAGTCCAATTTACCAGACAGATCCAAAACTTGATAATGAAAATACCCTTATCACGATAAATGGAGAACTGACTAAAATTAATGATGTAAACCAGGACTTTGAAGATATAACAATGATTAATTACGATCCGAAAAATGAATATATTAATTTTGATTTTAAAAAACCATTAACAGGTAATGAAGTCGTAGTTACACAAAGTTTTGCTGATGTTTATCAAGTTAAAATTGGAGATGAGTTAACAATTAACAATAAATTAAATCGAAATGAATTTTATCAATTTAAAGTTGTTGATATTGCCAATGTTAAACATGAAGAAACAATTTATGGTTCAAAATCAGGAATTAAGGAAATGTTGGATTTAGACAAAAATTATTACAATAGTTTAGTTGGCTTAGGTGAGAAGAAAGAAATAGTTATTCAAAATGATGAAAATGCATTATACTATTCAATCGATGACTTAATTTCAGGAATTAAATCTTACAGTCAAATGATGAACTTTATGATTATTTATATTTCATTTTTAGCGGGACTACTAGCATTTATTGCAATTGGAATTATTTCTAAAATAATTATTAGTTCGAATAAAAAGACAATTTCAATCATGAAAGTTCTAGGCTATGATGCAAAAGAAATTAATACTTTATTATTATCCGGATATAAGTGGATTGTAATTGTGGGAACTATAATAACTTTTCCGATTGCAGTTGAAGGGTGTAAATTATATATCGACTTCATTATGGGTTTAGTTCCAGATATGAATTATCCAATTTATGTAACCGTTAGTTATCTTGATTTCGTAGTTGTATTTGGTTTCATTACAACAATCTATTTCATTAGTGCGAAGTTAACAACACGTAAAATTAATAAAATTAAATTAAGTGAAAGTTTAAAAGTTGATGAGTAATTAAATGCGTGAGTTAATGGAGTCTTATCTTAAACAAAATTCGATCGCAGATTTAATGTGTTAGGGCTGGTATTTATAGTTCTACTTTAATGGGTTTGGTTCTTATGATAACAAATGTTTTTAAATAAATTATTGATTATTATGCTATAATATCATAAGACACATGTAGTGGCACAAAAAAGGTGACATCAAAATTTGAGTGGTGAAGAAAGGATTAAAATGGAAAGAATTTTAAATTTTCGCTTATTAGCAAATGGAATGAAAAATAATCAACAAAAAGAATTAAAAAATATTTATCGTAGCGCGGCATTAAACCATGCAACTGCAGATGATATTCAGAATTTAAAGGATTTAAATATTACAAATGTTATTGACCTTCGCAGTAAAAACGAATTAAAAACAGCACCAATGTTCAATCAACCGGGGATAGTTAGTAAAAATATTTTGATAATTGATGATGATAAGCAAAATCAATCAAATACAATGATTAAACGTGATTTTGGAAAATTCATGGATGAACTATATGCAAATATTTTTGTTCACACAGATGGGTTTAAGGATGAATTAAAATATATTTTAATTTTAGAAGGAAAGCCCTTTTTATTTCATTGTACTGCTGGAAAGGATCGTACGGGAATTACAGGAGTTATTTTAATGCATATTTTAGGTTTTACTCGCGAACAAATTACTGAGGAATATTTACGTTTTGATGAACGACTAAAAATAGCATTACTTCAAAAAATTAAACAGGAACATTCAGAAGAATTAAAAAATGTTCCGGAAGAAAAATTAATTAAAGTTGTTACAATTATTCCGGAATACATTGAAGCATTTTTAAGTGGTATTGAGCGTGTATATGGTTCAATGGATAACTATATAGCAGAAAAACTGGAATTATCACTTACAGAACAAGAGCAATTAAGAAAGTGGTATTTAGACTAGACTTATTTTTAAATAAGTCTTTTTTTCTAATTCTTTAAAAGTTATTTGTTAGTTTTGTTATAATCTAGATAGAGACAAATGGGGAGCTATCGGCTGAGAGGTTATTTAAGTTAACGACCCACAAACTTGATCTAGATAATGCTAGCGCCAAGGATTTGTAAAACTTAGTTTGTCTCAAAATAAAGTATAGAGGCAGATAGATGAAGAAAATTGGACAAACTATATTATTTTTTGGAATTTGGGAACTAATCATCATTATTTTTAAAATCAAAAAATATATTATTCCGCGACCAACAATGATATTTGAAGCATTGTATCAGAGTCGACAAGTTGTATTATCCCATACGTTAACAACATTATTTGAAGCACTAATTGGTTTAATTATTGCGATAATAATTAGTTTAATCTTAGCAATAATCATTGATATAAAACCGAAAAGAGAACAGTATATTGTTCCATATTTTGCTATTTTTCAGACAATTCCCGTTATTGTTATTGCTCCAATTTTATTAATTTGGTTTGGCTTTGGAATGACTTCAAAAATTTTGTTAGTAGTAATATTGTGTATTTATCCAATTTTAATTAATTTAATAAAAGGATTTCGCAGTGTTAATCCCGAATTAATTGATTTTTTTAAAGTCGCTAATAGTGATACAAAGTCACTTTATTTACACGTGAAATTACCAACAGCATTACCCTACTTTTTTGCTGGGCTTAAATTAGCAGCAACATATTGTATAAGTGGAGCGATGTTTGCTGAATATGTAGGAGCTAGAAGTGGACTGGGAATATATTTGAGCCGAGTTCTTACTAATTTTAATTATGAGTTGATTTTTGGGATTGTTGTTATTGTTAGTAGCTTAACTTTAATTTTACTTGGACTAATTACGATGATTGAACTAAAAGTTTTAAAGCGATTTGGTTTAAATCAAAAAGAGGTGATGTAGATGATTAAATTGAATAATATCAGTTACCAATATGAGCAACCAGTATTTGAAAATTTAAATTTAGAGATTAAGAAAAACGAAAAAGTTGCCATTGTTGGACCAAGTGGCTGTGGAAAAAGTACCTTGTTAAAGCTTATTTTACAATTAATCACTCCAGATTACGGAGATTTACAGGTTAATAATCAGGCAAAAATGATTGGTTATATGCCACAAGATAATTTACTTTTAAATTGGTATACAATTGAAGAAAACCTAATGCTACCACTAAAAATAAATAATTTACCATTAAATGAACCATTAGCAGAAATTATTAAGTCGTTTGGTCTAAGCACAGATGTGCTAGCAAAATACCCTGGTGAGTTAAGTGGTGGGATGAAATCACGAATTGCCTTGATTAGAGCAATCTTAATGTCAAATGAAATCTTAATACTAGATGAACCGCTTTCGAAACTTGACTATATTACCCACCAACAAATTTTGAAGTGGTTAAAAATGCAATTTAATCGACTAGAGTTAACCCTTGTATTAGTTACACATAATTTAGAGGAGGCGCTTGAGTTAGTTGATCGAATCATTGTTCTTAGTGATAGTCCAGCTCATGTGATTGCGGATTATAAGATTGCCGAATGGGATAAAGAGCAGTTAAAACAAATAATCATTAATAATCTAATTTAAAATAGCGTCATGCTATTTTCTTTTTATGAATACAGTTGTAAAGAGTTACATAAAAGCGAAAACAAATTAAAAAATATGATATACTATAATTGTACACAAGTTGTGTCACTTTAAAGAGGTTAGGAGGAATTATGAAAGGAATTGAATTGATGATTCCAGCAGAAACAATTCTGAAAATTACTCTTATAATCATTTGTTGCACTCTTGTTGGTTATAATCGTGGTCGGCAAAATCAGTTTGCTGGACTTAAAACCCATTTAATTGTTGGACTAGGTGCTGGTTTATCATTTGTAGTACCAAATTTATATTATTCGGTTTATCCAACTTCAATTGGTGATCCTTTTCGCTTATCAGCACAAGTAATTAGTGGAATTGGTTTTTTAGGTGCCGGAACAATAATTAAGAGTGGTCAGTCAATTAAAGGTCTGACTACGGCTGCAAGTTTATGGACAACAGCAATCATTGCAATTACAATTGCAAGTGGTCAATACATAATGGGATCGATTGTAACATTGGTAATTGTATTAGTGTTACGCTTTAGTTGGGTTTTTGATATGACTCGTAAATATTCAACAAAAACACTATTAATAATTATTTATGATGAGGGTGATAATTTGAAGAAATTAAATCAGTTTATGGAGGATAGTGCAGTTTTAAGTAATATTACAATTTTAGAGCATTCATATGACGGAAAAGAACATATTACAAAACTTAAATACGAAATTGTACATCGACAAACCGATTTAGCAACAAATGATATTATTAGGCAAATATCAGAATTTGATTTTGTAATGCGAATTAAATCTTTAACAGAGATAGAACGAACATAACAGTTTAATGTGAGGAGTAACGAATATGGAAAACAAAGTTTCAAAAAGCGAAAAAATTACTTATGGTGGCTTTTTCTTAGGACAAAATATTTATTATGCAATAGTCGCTTCATTTTTAATGATTTATTATACAGAGTATGTTGGACTAGGTGCACTTGATGTTGGAATAATGTTTGCAATTGCCCGATTTTGGGATGCAATTAATGACCCAATAATGGGGATTATTATTGATAAAACGAACTTTAAGTCAGGAAAATTTATTCCTTGGCTTAGAGCGGTAACATTTATTTTACCTGTTTCAATGATCCTTTTATTTACAAATCCATTTGCAGGGGCAAGTTATAGTGTAAAATTAATTTATGCATATGTAACATACATTGCTTTTGGAATGGTATATACATTATCGGATGTTCCGATTTTTGCTCAATCAACAGTAGTATCAAGTGATGTAGGGGAGCGAACAAGTTATTTAATGATGGGAAGAATGTTTGCAATGATAGGAGCATTAGTAGCAGTTGTAATTTTTCCAATCTTATCTGAAAAAATTGGTTTTACAACAGCAGCTTATATTTTGACAATCATTGGCTTTTTTATTATGATTCCATTTGTTTTTAATGCAAAAGAACGAATTGAACCCGAAAAAACAAGTAATTATACGGTTGGGCAAATGATAAAAACGGTTTTACAAAACAAATACTTAGTAATCTATTTTTCTTCATTTTTAATATTAAGAGGGCTTTTAGTTAATACAGTTGCTGGAAATTATTTCTTTTATTATGTTATGAATAATCCGAAATTAGTTAGTATTCTTGGTTTGATGGGAGTAATTCCAGCAATTCTTTTAGCGGCACTAATGCCCAAAATTGTTGCGAAAATTGGTAAAAAGAAGTTTTATATATTTTTAAACGTATTGTCAATTTGTGCTGGAGTTGGACTTTACTTTATTGGTTATGATTCAGAAACACTAGTGATTTTATTATCAACAATTCTTGGATTTGCCGTTAGTGCATCATCAATTATGATGGGACTTTTTGTTGGTGATTGCATTGAGTATGGTGAATATAAAACTGGACATCGTAATGAAGGTTTAAGTTTTTCTGTCCAAACCTTTTCTAATAAAGCCGCAACCGGAATTAATGCTCTAGTTGCTGGTGGAATGTTAAAGGTAATCGGATACACTGATTCATCAGCAATTAACGCAGAAATTGCGCAAGGATTATTTACAATGTCATCACTTATTCCGGCAATTGGGGTAACAATCGCTTTAGTAATTTTTATAGTATTTTATAACTTATCAGAAACAGAGGTAAGCAAAATGATTTCGATAAACCAAAAACAACGTCAATAAAGTTGACAATATCAATTAATAATATCAATACTATCAGTTTTAATTTGAATTAACTGGTAGTATTTTTAATGAAATTAAGTAGCATTATTAATATTTTGTTAGATTAGCAAGAAATTCAATAATATTTAGTTACTTGAATTAATAATTACAAGAAAAAGAAAATAAAAATAATTACTTAAATTGATTTTCTAAATTTGGAAAATGATAGTATTAAAAAACAATTTATTTAATACATTTTTTTGATATAATAGGATTGCAATGAGTAATTTTAAAAGGAGAATGATGGTAGAAAGTATTAATACAGTTAGA
>CAZFWW010000009.1:0-26468 GCA_964522645.1 uncultured Mycoplasmatales bacterium | reverse complement strand
TACGAAAAAATTAATGATTAGAACAATTTAATTAAAAAAAGCCTTAAAGTTTTTTCAAACCTTAAGACTCTTAAATCAATTTAATACATTTTTTTCTTGTGGTGAAAATAAAGATAAGCACCAATTAACCCGATTGCTTTATAAATTGACGTAATTAATATTGCATACCAAATTCCATTTAATCCAATTGAAAGTGATAAATAGTATGCAAGTGGTAATCGTAAAATATTACACGTTATACTGAAAAATGGGGCAATATTTGTTTTCTGATAACCATTAAATATACCTGTAAATGTTGACTCCATAATCATCGGTATTTGGGCAAAAGCAGCTATTAATAGATAATCTATTCCCATTTGAATATAAATTTCTTCATGGAAGAAAATTTGGTATATTTGTTTTGGTAAAAATAAAAAGACTGCGGTAACAAAAAGACCATAACAGAACATAATAAAGACCATTAATCTTGTTCCCGTACGGACACGGTCATAACGATTTGCTGCAGCATTTTGACCTACAAAAACTCCAATTGCTGAGGTTATCCCTATTCCAATCATCCATGTTAATGATTCAATATCATTTCCAACTCGTTGAACGCCAATTGCTGCATCACCAAACGATGAAACAAAACGTGTAATTATCATGGCAATTCCGGCAAATAAAATATTTTGAATTGTTGGATAAAATCCTAGTTTAGCAATTTCCTTAACTTCTTTCATATCAATTTTATCTTTAATTCTCTTTAAAATATCACTTTTCCTGATTGTATAAATGATGAAAATTGACATTGAAATAAAACTTGAAATAAATGTTGCAAGGGCAGCTCCAACTACCTTTAAATCCAGCACGTGAATAAAAATTGGGTCAAGTACAATATTAATTACTAGTCCAGTACACATAATTATCAGCACGCTTACAGTATTTCCTAGTCCATTATAAATTGCTGTAAAGACTTGATTCATTGAAATACAGATAATAAAAAACGTACAAATTCGTAAATAACTAACTGCCCAATCATGAGTTAATTGGTTAGTGATGTTAAAGAACCCAATAATTGGTTCGGCAAAAATAAATAAAATTGCTCCGTAAATAATTGAAACAATTGCGGCAAACTTGATTGCCGTTGCTGCTACTTGTTGAACTTTTTCTTCATCATTTTGTCCTTTAGCATACGAAATGTGAATTTGCGTTCCTAAGTTAACTATTATCATTACACTAGAACCCATCCAAATAAATAATGCTGTTGTTCCAACCGCACTAACTCCTTCTGGTCCAATCTGGGAAATCCAGTACATATCTGTAAAGTTATAAAGCATATTAACCATATTAGTTAATATTAATGGGATTGCAACGATTAAAATATTCTTTAAAATCGAGCCCTGTGTTAAATCTTTTTCTTTCATATTCCTCTTTTCTATACATTGTAAAAACGACATACAAAGATTACTTCATACGTCGCTGTTTTTATCATGGTAGCATAAACATGATTATTTTAAATTAATGTGTAATTCAGTTAATTGCTCTTCATTAACTGGGCTTGGAGCATCAATCATCAACTCACGAGCACGATTATTTTTTGGAAAGGCAATTACATCCCTTATTGATTCTGAATTTGTTAAAATCATTGCTAAACGATCTAAACCAAAAGCAATTCCGCCATGGTATGGTCCACCATAACCATATGCTTCAATCAAGAATCCAAACTTCTCATCTACTTCAGCTTTATCTAGACCTAGGATATCAAACATTTGAGTTTGTAATTCTGCATTATTAATACGAATACTTCCTCCACCTAGTTCATAACCATTTAATACTAAATCGTAAGCTTGAGCCATTGTTTTATCTGGTTCAACAAACTGATTGTTTTTTGGCATCGTAAATGGGTGATGCATCGCAAAGTAACGCTTTAGTTCCGCATCATATTCAAACATTGGCCAATCAACTACCCATAGAAAGTTTAGCTTGTTTTCATCAATTAAACCTAATTTAGCACCCAAGTGGTTACGAAGCGCTGAAAGTGATGATGAAACTACTTCAAAACTATCCGCAGCAAATAAAATCAAGTCATTATCATTTAAAGTTAATTCTTTAATTAATGCATCTTTTTCACTTGCACTTAAAAATTTAGCAATTGGTCCTGTCAGTTCATTTTCATTATATTTTAACCAAGCCATTCCTTTAGCATGGTGTTTCTTTGCTAAATCCTCTAATTTAGTAATATCTTTACGTGAAAATTGGTCTGCTACATTTTCTACTTGTAGACACTTTACGTATTCAGCACTTGCAAACACTTTAAATTCTGAATCACTGAAGACATTTGTTACATCATTTAATTCCATTTCAAAACGAGTATCTGGTTTGTCACAACCAAAACGAGTCATTGCCTCTTCATACGTTAAAATTGGAAATTCCTCTGCTAATTCAACACCTTTAACATCCAAAATAATTTGCTTCATCATTTTTTCCATCATTTCACGAATTTCTAATTCTGTCATAAATGACATTTCAATATCAAGTTGTGTAAATTCAGGTTGACGATCAGAACGCAAATCTTCATCACGGAAACATTTTGCCACTTGATAATAACGATCAAGTCCCGCAATCATTAATAAATTTTTATATATTTGTGGTGATTGTGGTAAGGCGTAAAAATCATGTTCATTCACACGTGAAGGAACTAAGTAGTCACGTGCTCCTTCTGGTGTTGCTTTGGTCAAAATTGGCGTTTCGACTTCAATAAAGTTTTCAGCATTTAAAAATGTACGTGTTGCATTTAAAATCTTATGACGTGTTACTAAATTATTTGTCATAATTGGACGACGTAAATCTAAATAACGATACTCTAATCGAACATCCTCACTTGCGTCTAATTCATCTTCAATCTGAATTGGTAGTGGTTTTGCTTCATTAATTACATTAATTGCTGAGGCAATAATTTCAATTTCTCCTGTTGGAATTTCTGGATTAATATCCTTACGAATATTTACAGTTCCTGTTACTTCAACAACAGTTTCTGCTCTAAGTTTTTTTGCTGACTCTAATAATTCTGAATTTTCATTTGTAATAACTACTTGTGAAAATCCAGTAATATCACGGACATCCATAAAAATTAAATCTTTTTGATTACGATGCTTTTTCACCCATCCCATTACATTTACTTCTTTACCTTCATGTTCTTTACGTAATGTTCCTAAATAATCAGTACGTTTTTTAATGCTCATGTTCTCCTCCTTGAGTTATTTCTTCTTCAAAGTCACTTAAGACTACACGTTCTTCATCACGGTTAACTAAATTTCTAACTGTGACAAAACCATTTTCTACTTCTTCTTCTCCAATAATTACGGCAAAGACTGCTTCTAATTTTTCTGCTTGCTTAAAATTTGCTTTAAATGATTTAACTGCACCTGCATATTCACAACGAATTCCAGCAAAGCGTAATTTTGCCATTGAAGCAATCGTCATTTTTTCAGCCTCAGCACAAAGTGGCATGTAAAAGACATCAGTTTTACGATTAAAACTGTTAATTATTTCTGGATTATTTTCTTTAATCGCTTCAATTAAGCGTTCTATTCCCATTCCAAAGCCAAATGCTGGTGTTTCAGGACCATTTAATTGACTAACAAGTCCATCATATCGTCCTCCACCAATAATTGTACTTTTCGCCTTTGGAGTATCTAAAACAAATTCAAATACTGTGTCATTATAATAATCTAAACCACGTACTAATGTGTGATCAACTTCATATTTTATTCCTAATGCCTCTAATGTTTCTAGGACTGTTTCAAAATATGATTTTGATTGAACACCTAGTCCATCTAGTAATTTTGGTGCTGCTTGCATAAATGCTTTTTCATTGCAAGTTTTACAATCTAATACTCGTAGTGGATTATTTACAACACGTGTCTTACAATCTTGACATAACTCAGCATCATAATTTACTAAATAGTCTTTTAATTCCGAAACATAATTTATTCGTTCTTCTTTTTGTCCTAAAGAATTAATTTTTAAAACAACTTTATCATTTAAATTAAAGTGCTTTAAGATTGAATAGCTAAGCCCAATTATTTCAGCATCATGGTGCGGATTTCGAGTATTAAAACTTTCAACTCCAAATTGATGGAACTGGCGATAACGTCCTGCTTGAGGACGCTCATAACGAAATGCTGGTCCATAATAACATGCTTTTAAATTCGGGTTTGTTGCATAAAATTTATTTTCAATGTAACTACGAACAACTGGTGCTGTCAGTTCTGGTCTTAATGTCATTTCTCGACCCTTTTTATCGTTAAATGTATACATTTCTTTACTAACGATATCCGTTTCATCACCAACACTACGTTTAAATAGATTTGTACTCTCGAAGATAGGCGTTTGAATTTGTTCAAAACCATATCCCTTTGCTAATTTAAAAATATCAGCTAATACTTGTTCACGCATTCGCATATCATTTGCTGTAATATCAAATGTTCCGCGTGGTATACTTATTTTCATTTTGCTCCTTATCTCTTAATAATATATTGTTTTTGCTCACAATTAGCAAAAATTTGTTCTACTTGTTTGTCAACTATTTCACTTGTTAGAGTTTCATTTGTATCAGCAAAAATCAATGTAAATGTCGTTGCTTTTAAATCTGCTTCAATTTTTTCACCTGAATAAATATCTTTTAAATTAATTGCTTTTAAATAATTTATCCCACTAAATACTTCAATAATATCTTGGTGAATTTCATTACGTTTTGTTGTAATTGTTAAATCACGCTCCATTTCTGGTTGAGTTGAAACAGGTTGATAATTAATAGCTTTATTTAAATTTGCTTCAATTTGTTTTAAATTAATTTCAAAAACAAATAAATCTGTTTTTAGTTTTTTCTGGTAGTTTGGATGTGTTTTTCCGATAAATCCAACGTATTTTCCATCAACTAAAATATCAGCATGAGCATATTTATTTAATTCTGTAATTTCATTTGTTGTTGGAACAATTTCATAATTTAAATTATAATGATTTAAGAATGTACAAACAATTCCCTTAGCATCATAGAAATCATAATTTGTTTTCTCATTAGCAAAGTATGTTTGTTTTTGACCTCCAAGAACCCCACTTAATAAATATTCTTCTGTTAATTCTTCATTTTTTTGTGTATAAATGTTAGCAATTTCAAAAATACTTACAGATTTTTGTTGGCGATCAAAATTATATTTTGCGACATCAACTAAACTTGGAATTAAACTTTGACGATACACTGCATGTTCTTGAGATAGAGGCATCATTAATTCGACTGCTAATTCTGGATTTTGGTTAAAAGTTGTTAATGTATTTTTATTTACTAACGAATATGTGATTGTTTGATCAAGACCGGCTTTCAATATTACTTGTTCAACATCACGTTCAATTTTAATTTTCTCATCATGAACAACTTGATCTTTGGTAATAATTGTTGGAAGTGCATCACTTACTGCTACTTGTTCCATACCAATTACACGGATAATTTCCTCAATTAAATCATGGTCATTTTCAATATCAAAACGCCATGTCGGAACTTTAACTTTAATTGCATTTTCTGTTTCAGAAACAATTTCAAAGTGCAAGTTATTTAAAATTGATTTAGCTTGAGTTGGTTCAACATCAATTCCAAGAACAATCCCAATCTCTTGATATTCAAGTGTAACTACTTGTGCTTCTTCCTCCTTGATAGTTGTTGAATTAATGTGACTAATTTCTACCATTTGCATTTTAGCAAGTTCACTTGTAAATAAACTAAAAGCATTGTTAATTTGAGCAGCATCTATTCCTTTTTCTCCACGACTTGATGCATCTGTTTTCTTCCCAATTGATGTTGCACTTATACGTACTGAAGTTGGGTCAAAGTTTCCAATTTCAACAATAATATTCGTCGTTTCTTCCGTAATTTTTGTCGCATTACTTCCCATAACTGCGGCAATCGAAACAACTTTTTTAGCATCTTTAATCACTAAATCATTTACTTTTAAATCATATTCTGATTCATCTAGAGCATGAAACTTTTCCGAACTATTAATTCGTGCTATTTCTAATCCACCATCAATTTTATCCGCATCATAAGCATGCATTGGAATACCTGTTTGTAACATAACGTAATTCGTTAAATCAACTACAAGATTTTGAGTTTTAATTTGGTGTTTTGCTAAAAACATTTTTAACCATACTGGTGATTTTGCATACTTAACATTTTTTATTTCAATTAATGCCAGTTGTTTTGATCGTTCATCATGATTACTAACAGTATAATCCGATGTGAACGTTCCTAAAACATCGTGTGTTTCTACTGGGAACTTTCCGCCTAATAGTGCTGTTAAATCACGCTTAACCCCTACATATGATTGACAATCACCGCGGTTTGCAGTTAGCCCTAGTTCAAGAACATTATCAAACAGTCCAAGTGCACTAAAAGCATTTTCACCAATTGTTGCTTCTTCAAACACATAAATTCCCGCTTTATCTTCTTCCGTAATTACCGATTCAGAAAGTCCTAGTTCTGCAAGTGAACAAATCATTCCTTCAGATGTTACTCCACGTAGTTTCGCTTTTTTTATTTTCATATCACCTAAAACAGCTCCAACTAATGCTACTGGCACTAATTGTCCTTTGGCTACATTTGGTGCTCCACAAACAATTTGAACTTGTTCTTCAGCATTTATTGCAACTGTAGTTACATTTAAGCGATCAGCTTCTGGGTGCTTTTCACATGTTAAAACCTTACCAACAACTACTTTATCATTTGCATATGTAGTAGTCGATTCTACTTCATGTCCTAATTGAACCAAACTATCTTCTAAAGTTTGCAAATCTAAATTTATATTATTTTTCTCTAATTCTTTTTGACTTATATACATGTTTTCTCCTATATTTTAAATTAATCGAACTGTCTGATGAAACGTAGATCATTTTGGTATAAATTACGAATATCTTCAATGTTATGTTTTAATAAAGCAATTCGTTCTACTCCAATCCCAAACGCAAAACCTGTAAACTCATCAGCATCATAACCAGCAAGTGATAGAACATTTTTATGAATAATTCCAGCACCTAAAACTTCAATCCATCCTGTCTTTTTACAGAATGAACATCCACTTCCACCACATGATGAACATGTTACATCTACTTCAACACTTGGTTCAGTAAATGGGAAAAATGATGGTCTAAAACGAACCTCTAAATCAGCACGATTAAAAATACGATTTACAAAGATTGTTAACACTGTTTTTAAATCTTTTAGTGATGCATTTCTTCCTGCTTCTTTTCGGACAACTACCAGTCCTTCAGTTTGCATAAATTGATGTGAATGCGTTGCATCATCATCATCACGACGATAAACTTTACCTGGACAAATAATTTTTAATTCTTTATTTTCATTGCTACTTAGCACACGTGATTGAATATTTGATGTATGTGTACGTAAGAGTGTCACTGGGTCTAAGTAGAACGTATCTTGCATATCACGTGCTGGGTGATCTTTACCTAAGTTTAAGGCCTCAAAATTATGATAATCACTTTCTACTTCCTGACCAATTGCAATTTCAAATCCTAAATCTTTAAAGATTGCTTCAATTTCACGTGCAGTTTGAATTAAGATGTTTTGTGTTCCCATTTTTGGCATACGACCATCTATTGTTACATCTATTGCTGCTTTTTTCAGTTTTTCTTCAAGAAGTTGTTCTTGAATTTTCGCCTCTACTTGATTAAACTCAGCCATTAATTCTTGTTTTAAGTCATTAACCATTTGTCCAAATGCTTTTTTATCTTCTGCCTCACGCATCTGTCCCATTAATTGGCTAATATACCCTTTTTTTCCAAAGTATTTTACTCTAATCTCTCCAGCTTTTTCTTGTGAATCAACATTTTTGATTTCTTGATTAAATTCTAATTTTATTTCTGCTGTTGTTTTCATTGTTCTCCTTAATTAATTGTATATAGTATTATTCCCGTTGCTACAGCAACATTTATTGATTCAAAATCGATTTCAATTTTACAATTTTGATGTTCAAGTTCTTTAATTTTCGGATTAATTCCGTTACCTTCATTACCAATTACAAGTGCAAATTCACTTAATTTATTATTTAACGTATTAGGTTCATCTAAAAAGGTTGTAATAATTGGTAAATTAACATTCGCCAAAAATGAATAAGTATCACCTTTAATAAATTCTAAATGAAACTCTATTCCCTGCATTGCTTTCACAACTTTCGGATTATAAATGTCCACTGTATTATTACTTACAAACACTTGTTTAACTCCAAGGGCACGTGCCGTTCGCAAAATTGTTCCTACATTACCCGGGTCTTGTAAGTCATCTAATACTAACACCTTACTACTAGTTAGTGAAACTGGTGCTTGGATTTTGGCCTCAGCACAAAAACGTGGAGCAGGTTTTGTTTTGGCAACCTTTTCCATTATATACTCAGGAACATATAGAACTTCAATCTGATTATTTTCGTATGTATCATCTGTAGTAATAATAGTTTTAATTCTCTCTTTTTTTAGACCTTCATTTAAACTATTTTCACCAAAAATCAGATAAGTTCCTTCTTCTTTACGAAATTTTTTCTGATGCAGTTTTGCTAAACGCTTAATTTTTTTATTTTCAAGTGATGTTATCTCCATAATTTACCTACTTCCACGTTAAAATATCTATATTATTATAACACATTAAACATTAATTTTATGAAGATTTAAGTTATTTTTACAGTTTTATTTGCTATAATAAACGTTAAGGAGTTTACAATGAAATTTTATATAATAAGACATGGGGAAACAGATTGGAATAATTTAGGAAAAATCCAAGGAAGAATTGATAATGAATTAAACACAACGGGAATTATGCAAGCGGAGAATATTGCTGAATTCTTTAAAAACATTAAGCCTACTCACATTGTATCATCACCACTTGTCCGCGCTGTTGATACAATTAAAACAATTGCTAAAAGCAATCATTGGGAACAGCAATTAATCCTTGATGATAGTTTTATTGAGCGTGATTTTGGTGACCTTGAATCATGTAACGTAACTGCTTTTGATGAAGTTAAAGATTTCACAACGATTAATGGGTATGAACAAGATGAGACAATTCAAAGACGAGCAACAAACGGTTTACAAAAATACCTGAATAATGATGATAATATTGTTGTAATTGCTAGCCATTCTCACGCAATTAGAGCAATCTTAATTGAAAATTTTCCTAAGCAATTTAAATGGGATCGTTCATCACGCTTGAAAAATTGTGCCATTGCTGAATTTGAATACGTAAATAATCAACTAAAATTTATTAATATTCATTAAAGCTTAATTATGGTTTAAATAGCAAAAAAGAAAAGTAGCCATCAAGGGCTACTTTATTTAAGATTGAGAGAGATAAAAAACTTTCGTTTTTCCTTTTGATTTGAGAGATGTAAAATACTTATTAATTTATTTTACGATTTTATTATAACAACCCCATGTGGCAAACATGTGGCAATGTAATTTCCAATGAAAAAATGGTAGCCATCAAGGGCTACCAACTTAAGATTGAGAGAGATAAAAAACTTTCGTTTTTCTTTTGATTTGAGAGATGTAAAATACTTATTAATTTATTTTACACTAGTATTATAACAACTTCATGTGGCAAACATGTGGCAACTTGTGAACAACGTTCATTTAACTATAACAATTAAATAAAATTACTAATTTCAATTTAAAAAGATGCCAAATTTGGCATCTTCTTTTTATATTTATTTCTTTTTTGCTTTACTATTTGCTTGTTTCATTTGTTTAGTAATTTGTGTAACACGTTTTTTTGATGCTGGTTGTCCCATTGAACGTAACATTTGGGCAATCATTTCTTCACTTATTGGTGGATTTTTTTCAAATTCACGCTTAACGATAAATCTACTTAAGTAAATTCCGATTAAAACCCCCACAACTAAAACACCAACATACGTTAGTACATTTAAGAATGCGTCCATTTTTTCTCCTATCACTTCTTTTTAATTATTTTAACAAATTAATGTTAAACCTTTTTTATTATATCATAATAAACCTACATTTTGAATATTTGACCCAAATTGGTATATATCGTTTAAAATTCAAGTTTGTACTTTGTAAATTTTAATACATTAACATGCTTATTTAAGTTGATTTTGCAAATCATTTAGGTACATTAGTGCATCAAGTGGTGACATTGTTAGTAAATCCAATTCCTTGATTCCTTTTTCAATTTCTGATTCAACAATAATTGCCTTTGGTTCTTGTTTGATTTTCTTTGGTCCTTCTGCAACAAGTTCAAATAATGGTACTTGTTTCTTTTCTTGAAATTTCAATGTTTCTAAATCACTTTTTGTTTCATTGTTTTCAATTTTTTGGTGTGATGCTTCAAGTTCTTTGATTAAAATTGATGCTCGGTCCGTTACTACTTTTGGTAAGTTTGCAAGTTTTGCTACTTCAATCCCGTAACTTTTTTCAACTCCACCTGGTAAAACTTTATGGTAGAATTTAAGTTTACCATCCTCTTTTTTAGCTTTTACGTGAACATTTTTAATCTTGGGAAATTGCCCTGCTAAATCAACAAGTTCATGATAATGGGTTGAAAACATTGTTTTGACATTTAGGTTTTCGTGAATGAATTCTAAAATTGCACTAGCAAGTGCTACGCCATCATATGTTGAAGTTCCACGACCTAACTCATCAAAAATCAAAATACTATTTTCTGTTGCCCGATTTAATGCTTCGGCAGTTTCAGCCATTTCTACCATAAAGGTACTCTTTCCACTTGCTAAATCATCACTTGCTCCAATTCTTGTAAAAATTCGATCAAATATTTTTAAATTAGCCTGTTTTGCCGGAACAAAACAACCGATTTGTCCCATAATTACTGTCAGAACAAATTGTCGCATATATGTTGATTTTCCCGACATATTTGGACCGGTAATTAAAATAATGTCTTCATTATGTTTGAAATTAACATCATTATTAATAAAATTCTTTGTTAGTTTCTTAACAATTGGATGCCATGATTCAATAAGTTCAACTTTATTATCTTGATTGTATTCAGGTCGTACAAGATTATTTTCGTTACTGACAGTAGCAAAAGCACACATAACATCAATATATGAAATCTTATGAGCCACACTCTGTAATCTTGTTATGTAAGTTTTTAACTCTTGTCTTAACTCTGTATATAATTGCATTTCTAAAATATTTAAACGTTCAGCAGCATTTAAAATATCATTTTCTGCTACTTTTAGTTCTTCAGTAATATAGCGCTCGCAATTTGCCATTGTTTGTTTACGAACATAGTCTTCTGGTACTAAATTTAAAAATGAATTTGTTACTTCAATGAAATAACCAAATATTTTATTATACTTAACTTTTAAGTTTTTAATTCCCGTTTTTTCACGTTCTTCAATTTCAAAATTTGCTAGCCACTTATTTGAATTACTACGAATATCACGAAGACGATCAACTTCTTTATCAAATCCAGACTTAATAATGTTTCCATCCTTAATCTGCATTGGTGCATCTTCCATTAATTTTTTATCAATAATTTTATAAACATCATCTAAATTATCAATCTCATCAGCAAACTCTTCTAAGATTGGATGTGCAAACTGACTTAAATTTGCTTTTAATTCGGGAATTTTTCCAATTGATGACTTTAATTGATTTAATTCTTTAGGGTTAATTTGCTCATCACTTAAACGACCAATTAATCGCTCAAAATCGTAAATCTGTTTAAGAATTTCTCTAGTTGTTTCCGTAATATAACTTTGCTTTAACATTAATTCTACAATATTATGACGTCGATTAATTTCAATTTGATTTAAAAGTGGTTGAATCACCATTCGTTTTAACGCTCTTCGTCCCATTGCCGTACTTGTCTTGTTTAAAAACCAATATAATGTTCCACTAGCTTCATTTTCTTTTAAAGTTACAAGTAATTCAAGTTGCTTTTGCGTTTGCAGTGACATTTGCATGTAGTTATTCATATCAATAAACTGAACAGGTTGTAAATGCTCAATTTTGTCTCTAGTTACAAATTTTAAATATTCTGTTAAATATGAAACTGCTTGTTCTTCTTCTGTTTCACAAATGTTTGTAAATTCGTATGTATTATTTACTGTAAGTTCTAAATTTTCTGCCACTTCTTGATATGATACAAAGATTTTCTCTGGATCAATAATTTCTTTAATTCCAAGGGTTATTATATAATTAAACGCTTCATCACGATTAATAAAGTTACACGCAAACATTTCACCAGTTGCCAAATCACCATAAGCAACCGTTATTTGCGATTTTTGACTAATTGCAACTGTAAAGTTATTGTCATTTGATGTTGCATCATAATATGTTCCTGGTGTTACAATTCGCTCTAAATTACGATGTACTAGTTTTTTACCAACTGAGTTTAATTCGTCCTGTTTTACGATTGCAACCGTTCGATTAAAATCCATTAAGCGTTTAACTGTTGCATCAAGTGCTGATAAAGGAACTCCTGCCATCGGTACTTTTTCTTTTAATCCAGCTGATTTTTTCGTTAATGTTAACTCCAGTAAGTTAGCAATTTCAACTGCATCTTCGAAAAATAATTCGTAAAAATCTCCGAGTTGAAACAGAACAATCTTATCTAAATGATCAATTTTAATATCATAATACTGGCGCATGCCACTAGTTAGTTCATCACGATTAACCTCTATTATTTTCATTTAATTTCCTCCACATATTCTAACCCATCATTTTCAAACTTTAGTACCTTATTTTCTGAAGCAAAACTCCCTTTTTCGTATGATTTAAAACTTTCTTCAAGTGCCATTTTAATGTTTGTTTTAATATAACCGTAAACAACATTATATGGTTCTTGGTTTTCTTCTACAAAGTAAATTCCGAAATCTACGCCTGTCATTTCATTAACAATTACCTGAATTTTACTTTGAATGTACAGTTGTTCTGGAACTTCAACCTCTTCTTTATTTTTGGAATTTTCACTATCCTTTTTGTCCGTTTCATCAGTATCTGCATCTGGTGTTGAATCATCTTTTTCATCATCATCATTAGAGTCTAAGTTTTTATTGTTATCTTTAATCTCTTTATTTAATTTTTTTGCTTCTTTAATTGCTAATAAATTATCATTTATTTCTTCTTGAACACCTTTTGTTGTCTCAATAACAATTTTGTTCAACTCTTGATTTTCAACATAAACAAAATCAATTCCATCCTTATAATATTCTGTTAATTTATTCTTGATATCAACTTTATTATCAATATTATCAACTTGATATCTAATCACTTCGATTTTTGGATCTAAGGCATTCATTTTATTAACAAATGAACTAAACAAATCTCTAGTTTCTGATTTAGTATCAACGTATAAAACTTTTTTAGTTCCCGTTACTTGAGAAATCTTTCGGGTTACATTACTGATTTTATCATTAAAATCAATATCTATTTTATGTAAGTTATTAGCATTATTTTTAAACTCACTATTAATCATTATAAATTTTGTATTCGGATTGTTTTTAACAATATCCCAAATCACTGAATTATAACTATCACCTAGTAACACAATCATCTCATTTTTAGTGGCATATTCACTTAATCTTGAACTCATTTCAGGTGTAATATTAGCATTTTCTAATTGCATTGTATCAAAGTCTTTTATACCCGTTTGACTATTATAATATTGTTGAATTTCTTCAAGTGTTGACCAAATACTAGATGCTTCATTTTCTTCAAATAAACTTGTTTTATTATAAATAAAAGCAACATTTAGTGTTGGGTTATATAATTCATTTGTTAATTGAATAAATATTGTTCCAAATGTATATAAAACAACAATTCCTACAATCACCAAATGTTTAAGTTGCATCTTAATTTCCATTTAGTTCTCCTTTAATGATAATTGGACTTGATTTTTCTTTTCATCAACAGATATTACTCGAAACTCTTTAATGTCTCCGATATTCACAATTTCTCGAACATCTTTTATGTAACTATTTGATAGTTGCGAAATGTGAACAAGTCCATCATTTTTAATTCCAATATCAACAAATGCACCAAATTCTACGATGTTACGAATTTGTCCAGGAACTCTCATTCCTACCTTAACATCATCAATTGATGTTATTTCACTTGAAAATTCAGCTGCATTTGCTTTTTCCCTAATATCTAAATTAGGTTGTTTAAATGCCTCAATAATATCTTTTAATGTGTGCACATCTTCTGACAAGGTCATGATTTGGTCAATGTTTTGCTCCAGTTTTTCGATAAATTCAGCTGTACCTAATTGATTTTTCGTATTTTGTGACTTATCAATAATTGCTTTAGCAAGTTTATATGATTCCGGGTGGATAAAAGTTTGGTCTAACATTTCTGTTCCATCCATAATCTTTAAAAATCCTGCTGCTTGTTCGAAGGCTTTTGGCCCAAGACGCGGAACTTTAAGTAGTTCTTTTCGATTTTTAAACTTTCCATTTGCTTCACGGTATTCAACAATATTTTTCGCTGTTGTCTTATCTAAACCAGAAATATATTTTAATAATTCTTGGCTGGCAGTATTTACATCAACACCAACGCTATTAATTACTTTCAACATTACAAAGTCTAAACTTTCACTTAATTCTTTTTGATTTACATCGTGTTGATACTGTCCGACTCCAATCGCTTTAGGGTCAATCTTTACAAGTTCTGCCATTGGATCTTGAACACGACGTGCAATTGAAATTGCTGAACGCTCTTCTACTTGTAAATTTGGAAATTCATTTTGCGCAATCTTACTTGCAGAGTATACACTAGCACCTGCTTCTGATACGATACTAATTGCTCCGTTATATCCTGTTTCTTTTGCCCAATCACGGATAAATTTTTCTGTTTCACGACTTGCCGTTCCGTTCCCAATTACAATTTGTTCAAACTGGTACTTAGTAAATAAACTTGTAACTATTTTCTTCGCTTGTTCATGCTTATTAATTGGTTTATGGGGATACATTACTGAGATATCAAGTGGTTTTGACTCAGCATTAATCACAGCCATTTTACATCCTGTACGGTATGCTGGGTCAACTCCTAAAATTATTTTATCCTTTACTGGACTCTCTAAAATTAGTTTTTCTAAATTATCACTGAATAATTCAATCGCTGATGCCTGTGCTTTTTCAGTTAATTCTTTTCGTATTTCTCGTTCAATTGCAGGATAGATTAATCGCTTATAACTATCTTGTACTATTAATTCCATGTATTTATTACTATCGTTTTCAAAGCGCTTTGTTTCAAAGTTAAGTAGATTTTGAATTAAATAATCATGATCAGCTTCAATCTTAGCATTTAATATTTTTTGTTTTTCCCCACGGTTTACTGCAAGGATACGATATGATGGCAATTTGCTGACATTTTGTTCAAACTCTTTATACATCTCGTATTTGTATAATTCTTCATGCTCTGCTGCACTTTTTTTAACCGTTGTTTTAAGCGTTCCAAAACGACGAACACTACGACGCACATAATCACGATGCTTCGCATTTTCCGAAATCAATTCAGCAATAATAAACCCTGCTTGTTCAATTGCCTGTTCAACAGTTGGATAATCATCCGTCAAATAATTTATTGCTTGCTCTTTTATTATTCCATCTTGACGCGGATACTTTAAAATTAACTTTGCCAGCGGTTCAAACCCTGCTTTAATTGCTTCGGTTGCCTTGGTTTTACGTTTTTCTTTAAATGGCAAATAAATATCTTCAATTGTTTGCAGTTTCTCAGCGGCATTAATCGCTTTTTCCAATTCTGGAGTTAACATTTTCTTTTCAGAAATTAAGCGAATTACTTCTTCTTTACGAGTTTGTAGATTTGCCGCATACTGATAAATCTTCTCAATTTCACGAATTTCATCTTCGTTTAAATTTCCCGTTTGATCTTTACGATAACGCGCAATAAATGGTACTGTATTTTTGTCATTTAACATCTCCAATACGACACTTACCTGTCTTGGCTTAATATTTAAATTTGTTGCTACTTGTTTAATAATTTCTTGATTCATTATTTTCTCCTACTACTATACTCTTCGTACCACTTTTCGCGAAACTCTTTTGAAAAGGGTCCAATTTCATTTTTTACCCACGCTTGCAAAATTTTCATCTCTTTATGAATTTTATTTTCAACCCATGCTGGATAACGATATTTGTACTTATTAACATTAAATTCTTTTCGATCTAGGACTTTAGTTTTCTGACTATTTACAAAATATTTATAATCTAAATCATAGTCAATATACTTTAAAGAATCTAGTTCAACTAAAACTGGCGAAGCTAGATTACAATAATATACTACTTCATTTTCTTTAAACATAATGATGATATTAAACCAACGTTTTTTGGAAAAATAACTAATTGCAAGTTCTTTAGTGAACCAATAGTGGTTATTATTCTCAATTACTCGACTTTTGTATGGAGATGCAGTAACATAGTAATCTTTGGTTTCACTAAGTAAAACTGTCTCTGGCCACAGGCGATGAAAATCACCATTATGTTTGTATGCATAAATTTTTATTTTATCATTTACTGTTTTCATTTTTCCTCTATTCTATTGTTAGTTTATATTTTCCACTACGTGTTTGTTCAATTGCAATTATCCTTTTTCTTCCATAACGACGAACCGAAATTAAATCCTCTAATTTTAAACTATAATTTGGATTAGTAATTTCAACATAATTTACTTTAACATCTTTATTTTTAATCATCTTTTGACTTTTTGAGCGTGCCTTTTTAATCATAACTTTAACGATATTATCTAACCTTAAACTCGAAACGATTATTATTTGTGGTTCTAAGACTTGAGAGGCAATTCCAGAATTACAAATCTCTTCATAACGAATTTTAGCTTTGTTAATATACATAAACTCATCAATCAATTGGGCTTTAATCTTCTGAGTACAGAAAATTTCAAAATAGTCTTCTGCGACTTTAATATCACCAATTTGCTGAAAATCAAGTTCACTATTAATCACGGTTCCTAAAACGTGACGATGTTCAAGTTGGTTAAATTTTGAATTATAACTTCCTCGTAAAATTAAGCACTCACTAATTTCACCATCACCTAATATGATATGTTGTCGCTCACAACTTAGTGTCTTTGAATCGAAAGTTACTTTTACTTGATACTTACTTGCAAGTTGCATGATTATTTGGGCTTCTGCTGGATCAACAAACCCTAAATCAATCACATAATTTGCTTGTTGAAGATTTACTAATGTGTGAATTAATTTTTTAGTAAAACCCTTTTGACTTTCAGGGATATGTTGCAAAATATCTTTACTCAAAGTCAATCCCAACATGGTCATATGCTTTTTTAGTAGCAACCCTTCCTCGTGGTGTTCGATGAATAAATCCTTTTTGTAACAAATATGGTTCATATACTTCTTCTACGTTTCCTTTTTCTTCACCAATTGCTGCACTTAATGCTTCTAATCCTACAGGGCCTCCACCAAAGCGAGTAATAATTCCGATTAAAATCCGATGGTCTATTTTATCTAGCCCTTCTTTATCTACTTTTAAGCGTTCCAGTGCTTCTTCAATAATCTGATCATCAATTAATCCTTCATTTAATACTGCTGCAAAATCACGAACCCGTTTAAATAAACGATTGGCAATCCTTGGAGTAGAACGTGATGATTTTGCCAACACAAGGGCAGCTTCACTACTAATTTCACTACCAAAAACATTTGCTGTTCGCTCAATAATTTGCGCTATTTCTTCATCTTCATAATATTCTAATCGACAGTCAATCCCAAAACGGTCACGAAGAGGGTTGGTTAAATCTCCAGGACGGGTTGTTGCACCAATTAAAGTAAAGGGTGCCAAATCAATATTTAATGTTTTGGCTTGTGAGTCACGACCAATTACAATATCAATTTTATAATCTTCCATTGCTGAATATAAGACCTCTTCAACAATTTTTGGCATTCGGTGAATTTCATCAATAAAAAGAATGTCTCCTGGGCTTAGAACCGATAAAATTGCTGCTAAGTCTCCAGGTTTTTCAAGTGAAGGACCATTAGTAACTTTAATGCTAACCCCCATCTCATTTGCAATAATATTAGATAATGTTGTTTTTCCTAGACCTGGAGGTCCATAAAATAAAATATGATCTAATACTTCATTGCGCATTTTAGCAGCTTGAATAAAGATTTTCAAGTTTTCTTTTACTTGTTTTTGACCAATATATTCATCAAGTGATTGTGGTCTTAATTCTAATTCTAACTCATCATTTTTTTGTAATTCTACATCTAATATTTCATTCATTTTACTCCCATTTAATATTCATTCCGTAACCATGGTTAAGGAAATCGATTAAATCATACATGTTTTTCGGATTAAACTCCCGTTTACTAGTTTTAGAAATTTGCATTAAATAAATTTCATTTATTACTGTTAATTCTTCAAGTGTTAAAGTTTTATTACTCTGATTACAATTATAACAAAGCATTCCACCTTCATACAAATCAAAATTAATTATGTTTGTTGTAGATTGGCACTTAGCACATTGATTTAAAACAAAGTTAAAACCTAGGTTATTACTGATATGGACTAAAAAAAGCATTTTATAATGACTAACTGTTGTTAACTCGATGTGCTTCATCATGTAGTCAAAAATTAAAAAAGAAGCATAATCAAGTACTTGCGGTACTTGATTCATTACTTTACAAATTTGAATTAATTCTTGATATAAGCGATAATTTTCTTGTTGCTTTTGTGGATAATTCAAAATCTTCGCCTCTTTTAATTTAAAATATTTTGTACTATCAATTCCCGTGATTTGAACATTTAAAAATCGATTATTTAAAAAGTAATTTCGAGACTTTAATTTCATCATTCCCCGAATATACGCTGTTTTCATCCCTTTTTCGGTTAAGAAGGTAACAATTGCATCAGCCTCTTTTTGTTGGATAACATCAATAACATAAGCCTTTAAACTTATTTCGCTTCGAGCCAATTGTTACCACTTTCTGCATCAGCTACTAAATTTACATTTAAATCAACAACATCTTCCATAATCTTTTTAAGTTTCCCAACTTCAGTGTCAACTTCATTTTCAGGAATATAAAATACTAACTCATCGTGAATTTGCATTACTAAATCAATATCACGATCTACTAAGTATTCACTAATTGCAATCATTGCTTTTTTAATTATATCTGCTGCTGTTCCTTGTACTGGTGTATTAATTGCCATTCGCTTTGCATTTTCAGCCTCTAAACGATTAGAACTATTGATATTTTCTAAATTACGGCGGCGTCCATCTATTGTTTTAACATATTCATGTTCTTTTGCATATTCTACTAAATCATTCATATACTTTTCAATATTTGGGTATGTTTCTAAATATTTAGCAATAAAATCTGATGCTTCTTTTTTGCTTATTCCAACTTGCTTTGCTAAACCAAATGCACTCATTCCGTAAATTATTCCAAAGTTAATTGCCTTTGCTCGGCTTCGTTCTAAGCTTGTAACTTGATTAACTCCTAAGATTTTCTTTGCCGTTTCAGTATGAATGTCATTTCCTAGTTTAAACTCATCAAGCATGTGTTTTTCATTTGCCATATGGGCAATTACTCGTAATTCTACTTGAGAGTAATCAATTGCTACCACTTTTTTCCCAGCAGGTGCAGTAAAAAGTGAACGGATAACTTGTCCCTTTTCAGTACGAATTGGAATATTTTGAATATTTGGATCACTAACTGATAAACGTCCTGTCTCAGTTAATAATTGATGATAAATTGGGTGTAACTTTCCATTTTTCAAGTGCTTTGCTAATCCTTTTAAGTAAGTTGAATTTAATTTTGAATACATACGGTGTTCAAAAATTAAGTCAATTAGTTCGATTTGCTTTTCATATTTTTCAGCATCAAACTCAAGTAATTTTCGAAGTTTTGATAAATTTTCCACATCAGTTGAATACCCTGATTTGGTTTTTTTAATTCCCTTATCAGGTAGATTTTCTGTTTCAAAGAAATATTCACTTAATTGCTTTGGTGATTTAATATTAATGTCTGTAATCAATTTTGTTTTTTGTTCAATTTTTTCAATTTCAATTTCAAAATCACTATTTAAATCCATTAATTTTGCTTCATCAATTTCAACACCTGTTAGTTCCATCATTGCCAAAACTTTACTTAGTGGTAATTCAATATCGTGTAATACATGTGTTAATTCATTAATTTCTATTTCATTAACTAATTTTACGTAAATTTCACGACAAATATGAGCCTTAAGTCCAATATCTTCCTTAATTTCGTCTGGAAGTGGCATTTTCGGATTTGATTTCGGACCATATAACTCACGTTGATCTTTTAACACATCAATTTGTTCTTGAATTGCAATAATATCAAGTGGTTTTTTGTAATTATCTGGATTTAATAGCGAAAGTGCTAAAAAGGGATCAAAAATAACATTCTTAATGTTTGGATAATTAAGCATTACCATTAGGCGTTTAACATTATAAATTATCTTTTTCGCTTCTCCATTTAGATATGCTTTAAAATCATCATTAATTTTACTGTGCGGCAAATAAAATAACCCTTTTTCACTCGCAAGACCAACCCCAAGTGGGCGTGTATCATGATAATTTTCTCCTAAACTTTCACTATAAATAAATGTTTCCTTACCAGTATGTTTTTGTTGATTAAACTTGGTGATTTCAATTACTTGTTCCTGATTATAAATAACTTTTTCTTCTTCAATTCCTGCTCGTTTTGAATAATCACTGACAAATTTTGTAAATCCGCACTTCTTTAAGAACTTAATAAATGTTTCGTAATTATAATCACTAAATGCTAATTCTTCAATTGGAATATGGACATCTACATCTTCAATTAGTTTTACTAACTCTAAATTTGAATGTAACAACTCTTCACTAACTGCCATTCTCTCAGCATTTTTCCCTTTAATAATTGCCTCTTTAGGAATTTTTTCTTTGTTTTCAATTTTTGCTACAACAGCTTTAGCATCAGCAATCATTGCATCTAAATCCGGATAATTATTAATAAATTTAGCGGCTGTTTTTGCTCCAATTTTCTCAACTCCTATAATGTTATCAGATGAGTCTCCTACTAGTGCTTTATATTCAACAAATCGTTCTTTATCAAAACCAAATTTCTCTTGAAATACATCTTTTGTATAGTTACATTCTTTGATAAAGCCAATTCCTGGTGTTAATACTTTAATTTTAGGTGATATCAATTGAAGTAAATCTTTATCTCCTGAAACGATTTGAACATCAAATCCTTGTTGTTCCCCTAATTTTGCATATGAAGCGATTAAATCATCGGCTTCAAAGCGTTCAGTTGCATAATTTTTAATCCCCATCGCTTCATATAGTTCAATTGCTAAGGGAAATTGATTTTTTAAGCGTTCTGGTGTTTCACTACGTTTTCCTTTATACATTGGATATTTTTCGTGACGGAAAGTTGACTTTCCAGTATCTAAAGCAATAAACATGTGGGTTGGTTTGTGTTCGACAATTAGTTTATTCAACATTGTAATCAATGTATAAATTGCATTGACATCAATCCCATCCGGTGTTTTTATCTCTCTTTTTTCCGTTGCATAATATGCCCGAAAAATCAAATTTGATCCATCTATTAATAATAATTTCATTATTAAAACCTCGTTTTCTTTCTTTAATTATTATAACATATTTAAAAGATATTCGTAACTCAACCCTTGGAGAAATCCTTATTTACTTAATTTGTTCACCATTAAGTCACATTCTATCTTTAATTCAGTTTAATTTTCAACATTAAAAAAGTACCTTTCGACTGAAAGTTACTTTTAATTGTTACCTTATAAATTGATTAATAGTGTTTGTGGTTTTGTCATTGACATGATTGACGCATTAATTCCTTGCACACCCATTCCTGAATTTTTAAATCCAGTAAATGGTAAGTTATCTGGTCCACGTGATGTTTTTCCGTTAATATTAACAGTTCCCACCTCTAGGTGTGGTGCTAGATTTAATACCTCATGAATATTATTTCCAAAAATACTAGCTTGTAAGCCAAATTCACTTTCATTGTGAATATCAATTGCTTCTTCTATACTTTCGTAGCGAATAATTGGTAGAACTGGGCCAAATGGTTCTTCAATTGCTAAACGATCATTTCGCTTTACATTATTAGCAACTGTTGGATAAATTAGATTACCTTCACGTTTTTTCCCACATAGAATTTGTGAATCAGCAACTGAATTAATTAATCCCCAAACATAATCAGCACTCGCTTCTGAAATAAGTGGTACAATTATTGGATTATTTTTTGGCATGCCAACTGTTAATTTCTCAACTTCATTTACAATTAAATTGGTTAATTCAACCTCATTTTTCTGGCTAACAAGCACGCGTTTAATTGCTGTACAACGTTGCCCAGAATAACTAAATGCTCCTGATACAATTTCTTTTGCCGCTAAATTTAAATCCGCATCATCGAGAATAATTGCTGCATCTTTTCCTCCTAATTCCATTACTTGAGGAACCATTGATGATAATTTAGAAATATTTTTCCCCGTTGTTGTACCACCTGTAAATGAAATAAAATCAATTTCCTCTTTTTCAACTAAATAATCACCTATCTCACGACCACGACCAGTTACGATATTTACCACTGTTGGATCAATTCCTGTTTGATATAACAATTCAATAATTTTAATCCCAACAATACTTCCTTGAGTTGCTGGCTTGAAAATCACTGTATTACCACTAACTAATGCTGGAGCAATTTTCGCAACTGCTAAGTTAACTGGATAGTTAAACGGACTAATCGCTAATACAACACCAACTGGTACACGTTTTGTAATTGCAATTTTGCCTTTATTCCCACCGTAATATTGTTCTGATGATGCACCATTAATATCAATACGATACATTTCTTCAATTGTATAGTTAATTATTTCTGCTGTTCTTATTACTTCTGTTATCGCATCATTATATGATTTTGCAATTTCATTTGTCATTATTTCAGCTAACTCTTCTTTATTTGCAAGTAATAACTCTGCCCATTTCTTTAAGTACTCTGCACGCTCACTAATTGTTAGTTTAGCCCACTTCTTACCTGAAACTTTTGCTACTTGATAAATTTTATCAATATCATCTCGACTAAGTGATGGAACCATCATATAATCTTCATTATTTGTTGCATTTTTAATTGTTACATAATCTTGAAAGTCAACTTTCTCCCCCGCAACTAGATACTCTAATTTGTTCATAAAATCACCTCTTATTGTTTTTATTTATTGTAATTCTAAATAATTATAACATATTTTTCATGATCGATTTGAAATCAACACGCCAATTGTTTGAATTTCAAATTTTCATGCAAAAACACTAGCATAGCGGCTAGTGTTTTGAATATTTTGTTAAGTATAATTTTGTTATTTTCGTTATTTTTGGAATTTTTTTAATTCCTCATCACTACAATACACAAAGTGTGTATCAGTTAATTGATGCATTTTTGGCTGCTCAACTGTATAGTCATGTATTTCATCACTATAAATAATTCTTGAACGACTCTTTTCAAATTCTGGATCTGTATGTGGAATCGCACTTAAAAGTGACTTTGTATATGGATGCACAGGGTTATTATAGATTTCTTCAGCTGTTGCAATTTCTAATAATTTTCCCTTGTACATAACTCCAATTCGATCTGAAATATATTTAACCATTGACAAATCGTGGGCAATAAATAAATAAGTTAATTTGAAATCTTGTTGTAATTCTTTTAATAAGTTTACAACTTGAGCTTGGATTGATACATCTAGAGCAGAAATTGATTCATCCGCAACAATGAACTTTGGTTTTACTGCTAATGCTCTTGCAATCCCAATTCTTTGTAATTGTCCACCTGAAAACTCATGTGGATAACGTGATACGTGGTCCTTTGAAAGACCTACTTTTTCTAATAATTCGATTACTTTTTCTTTTCTTTCCGCTTTTGATTTTTCCGGTTGGTGAATTCTAATTCCTTCACCTATAATTTCTTCAACCGTTAAACGTGGGTTTACAGAAGCAAATGGGTCTTGAAAAATCATTTGCATTTCTCTTGCTAATTTTAATTTTTCATCTTTTGGTAATTTACCACTAATATCTTTCCCCATGAATTCAATTGTACCTGCAGAAGGTTCATATAAGCGGATTAAAGTACGACCAACTGTACTCTTTCCACTTCCACTTTCTCCTACTAAACCAAAAGTTTCACCTTCGTAAATATCAAACGTAACATCATTTACTGCTTTTAAAACCTTTTTTCCACCAAAGAACTTTTCCTTGAACGTTTTTTGTTCATCTTTTTGCATTGGAATCTGAAAATGTTGTTCTAAATTCTTTACTTCTAATATTTTCTTCATTTCTCTCCTTTTAATGCACGATATCTTTCAATACGCTCATCAATTACTCTTGGTCTAGTTACTTCTGGTGCTTGTGGGTGTAATAACCACGTTGCCGCACCATGAGTATCAGATATTTTAAACATTGGTGGCTCTTTTTCAAAGTCAATATTTAATGCATATTCACTTCTTGGAGCAAAAGCATCACCTTTTGGAGGGTTAAGTAAGTTTGGTGGTGTTCCAGGAATGTTATATAATTTTTCGGTACCATCCGATTCTAAATCTGGCATACTTGATAATAATCCCCATGTGTATGGGTGTTGTGAGTTGTAAAACACTTCTTCTGTTGTTCCTTTTTCTACTATTTTCCCAGCATACATTACGGCAACATAATCAGAAATATTAGCAACAACTCCTAAATCGTGAGTGATAAATAATACTGCAAATCCTAATTTTGCTTGTAATTCTTTAATAAGTTCTAAAATTTGTGCTTGAATTGTTACATCAAGTGCTGTTGTTGGTTCATCAGCAATTAAAAGTTTTGGTTCACATGCAAGGGCAATTGCAATAACAATTCTCTGACGCATCCCCCCACTAAGTTGGTGTGGGTATTGCTTATACATTGATTCTGGATTTTTAATTCCTACTAATGAAATCAATTCAACTGCACGTTCTTTTGCCGCCTCTTTATCTAAATCTTGATGCAGTAATACGGCTTCTAAAATTTGTTTACCAACTGAAATAACAGGGTTTAATGATGTCATTGGATCTTGGAAAATCATTGCAACTTTACTACCACGAACTTTTTCAAACTGCTTTTCATTAAAGTTCGTGATATCAACACCATCTAAAACAATTGAACCATTTGTAATATTAGTATTACTACGTGGTAGTAATCCAATGATTGATTTAGCTGTTACACTCTTTCCACTTCCACTCTCACCTACTAAAGCAACAATTTCTTTTTCTTCAATGTCAAGATCAATTCCACGAATTGCTTGTACTTCTCCAGCGTGAACCGAGAATGATATTTTTAAATCTTTTATTTCTAATACTTTTTTACTCATTATTTACCCCCTCGCATTTTCGGATCAAATGCATCACGTAGCCCATCTGCCATCAAGTTAAATGTTAACATGATTAATGATAATGTTAGTGCAGGAGCGAATAAAATATGTGGGTATGAATTCAATGATTCACGACCATCACTAGCAAGTGTACCAAGTGATGGAATTGGTACTGAAATCCCCATTCCTAAAAATGATACAAATGACTCAAAGAATATTGCACCTGGAATTGTGAACATTAACCAGATAATGATAATTCCAATTGTATTTGGTAATAAGTGCTTAAAGATTATCCATGGTCCACTTCCACCAAGTGTTAATGAACTCAGAACAAATTCTTGCTCTTTTAATTTCATAACTTGGGATCTAACCAATCGATACATCGGAATCCAACCTGAAATCACCATTGCAATTAATAATGGAATAAATCCAGCTCCAATTGACATAACAAGTAATACAACCCAAATGATTCTTGGTACTGATCCTAATATTTCAACGATTCTTTGTAAGACTAAATCCAATTTCCCACCATAATATCCTGAAAGTCCTCCAAGAACAACTCCAAGTAAGATATCAATAATTGCTGCTGCAAAACCAAAGGCAATTGATATTAAAGATCCTATCATTGTTCTAACGTATAAATCACGCCCTTGTCGGTCCGTTCCAAACAGGAAATACATATCTTCTGGAATTTCTGCTTTTTCGTATAAATCTACGCCATCTTTTACGCCATCAAATATTCCGATACTACTTAATACTGGTACTTTTGGTGGTAAATTCTTATAGTCTACATTTGAATAATCACCAATTACATTTGCATAAGGTTCTCCATTAATTTCAACTTTTTTATAATATCCACCTAAAAATGGTGAAGTGGCTGCAAATAATAAAATAATTATAAATATTACTAATGAAACCATTGCAGCTTTATTCTTTTTAAAACGATGTAATGCATCTTGCCAAAAACTAAGTGAATGTCCCTGGATATCCTCAATTCGGTTTGACTCTTTATCTGCAAACTCAAATAATTGTGGAT